>NZ_JASCOM010000579.1:0-303 GCF_029959925.1 Pseudomonas sp. PS02303 | reverse complement strand
CGACCGGCGTAGTCAGTTACAGCTACACCCTGGCCGATAACGAAGCGCATCCGACGGCCAACGGTGCCAACGGGATCTCCGAGCAATTCGCCGTCACCGTGGTCGATGACAACGGCACCACCGCCAATGGCAACCTTGACGTCAACATCGTCGATGACCTGCCCCAAGCCGTGGATGACAGCAACGCCGGCACCGCTTCGGAAACCCTGCTGACCCTCAACGGCAATGTGCTGACCAACGACACCCAAGGCGCCGACCGCGTGACCGTCGGCGAAAACGCCGGCCCGATCACCCCCGGCACTT
>NZ_JASCOM010000578.1:0-312 GCF_029959925.1 Pseudomonas sp. PS02303 | reverse complement strand
CCAATGCTGCCGGCACCCCGGTCACTGTGAACCTGTCGAACGGTGCCGTGATCACCATCGCGGCCGGCGCGACGGTCGGCTCCGTGACGGTCAAGGCGCCTGCCGATGACGTCTACAAAGATGCCGGCAAAGTCGAAGCGACCATCAAAGACGCGACTGGCGGCAACTTCGAGAACCTGGTGCCAAGCACTGTTCCGGCAGTGACTGACGTTACCGACACCCTCGATACCTCGACCGTCAGCTTGACGGCCAACAGCAGCGTGGCGGAAGGCGGGACCGTGGTTTACACCGCGTCCGTTACCGCTCCGGTGA
>NZ_JASCOM010000577.1:0-324 GCF_029959925.1 Pseudomonas sp. PS02303 | reverse complement strand
TACGCACCCAGTTTTTCAATTCCAGACGCAGTTGCTCGCTCGGCTCTTCACCCGCGATCAACGTGACGTAGACATAAATGCCCTGCCCCTTGATGTCGTGCGGCACACCGACCACGGCCGCTTCGGCAACTTTCGGGTGCGCAACCATCGCGCTTTCGATCTCGGCGGTGCCCATGCGGTGGCCGGACACGTTGAGCACGTCGTCCACACGCCCGGTGATCCAGTAGTAACCGTCTTCATCGCGACGTGCGCCGTCACCGGTGAAGTACATGCCACGGAAGGTCTTGAAGTAGGTGTCGACGAAGCGGTCATGGTCGCCGTACA
>NZ_JASCOM010000576.1:0-332 GCF_029959925.1 Pseudomonas sp. PS02303 | reverse complement strand
ATGACCTACTCTCACATGGGGAAACCCCACACTACCATCGGCGATGCATCGTTTCACTGCTGAGTTCGGGATGGGATCAGGTGGTTCCAATGCTCTATGGTCGTCAAGAAATTCGGTAGCCAGGTCGCTTGCCTTACGGCGCACGCTCCAGCGAATGGGTATGTGATAGATCTCGGTGTTTGTGAACAATCGAACTTTCGGTTCATTTCGTCTTCACACACCGCAATCTGGTGCCCTTTCAGGTCAGCAAATTGCTTGGGTGTTATATGGTCAAGCCTCACGGGCAATTAGTATTGGTTAGCTCAACGCCTCACAGCGCTTACACACCCAAC
>NZ_JASCOM010000575.1:0-337 GCF_029959925.1 Pseudomonas sp. PS02303 | reverse complement strand
GTTGGGTGTGTAAGCGCTGTGAGGCGTTGAGCTAACCAATACTAATTGCCCGTGAGGCTTGACCATATAACACCCAAGCAATTTGCTGACCTGAAAGGGCACCAGATTGCGGTGTGTGAAGACGAAACGAACCGAAAGTTCGATTGTTCACAAACACCGAGATCTATCACATACCCATTCGCTGGAGCGCGCGCCGTAAGGCAAACGACCTGGCTACCGAATTTCTTGACGACCATAGAGCATTGGAACCACCTGATCCCATCCCGAACTCAGCAGTGAAACGATGCATCGCCGATGGTAGTGTGGGGTTTCCCCATGTGAGAGTAGGTCATCGTCA
>NZ_JASCOM010000574.1:0-356 GCF_029959925.1 Pseudomonas sp. PS02303 | reverse complement strand
GTGAATGGCCAACCGATTGCCGAATTCCCGCGCTCCACGGCCGAAGACATCGACAAAGCCCTGGACGCCGCCCACGCCGCTGCCGATGCCTGGGGCGCCACGTCCGCCCAGGCGCGCTCGCTGGTGCTGCTGAAAATCGCCGACCGCATTGAACAGAACCTGGAAGTCCTGGCAATCACCGAATCCTGGGACAACGGCAAAGCCGTGCGTGAAACCCTCAACGCCGACATCCCGCTGGCCGCCGACCATTTCCGCTACTTCGCCGGTTGCATCCGCGCCCAGGAAGGCAGCGCCGCCGAGATCGATGGCAACACCGTGGCCTATCACATCCACGAACCGCTGGGCGTGGTCGGGCA
>NZ_JASCOM010000573.1:0-357 GCF_029959925.1 Pseudomonas sp. PS02303 | reverse complement strand
CGCTGAGGTTCTTCTCGTAGACGACGAGTTCGCCGCCTTCGACGTTGAGGCCGCCGATCGTGACCGGGTCATCGTTGTTTTGGATTTGCAGCACCAGGTTGGCGGTGCTGGTGTCGCCATCGGCATCGGTGAGGGTGTAGGTGAAGGTTTCGGTGCCGCTGCCATTGCCGTGCAACGCTTTGAAGTCGGCATCGCTGGTGTTCAGGGTGTAGGTGTACGTGCCGTTGGCGTTCAGCACCAACGTGCCGTAAGTCCCGATGAAAGTGCCGGGGGTGATCGGGCCGGCGTTTTCGCCGACGGTCACGCGGTCGGCGCCTTGGGTGTCGTTGGTCAGCACATTGCCGTTGAGGGTCAGCA
>NZ_JASCOM010000572.1:0-363 GCF_029959925.1 Pseudomonas sp. PS02303 | reverse complement strand
CGTAGCGCGCCGTATTGGCAACAGGCGCGACCTTGAGTTGCAGGCTGGTTTCTACACAGGGAGGTGGTGCGGTGGAGGTCAGGCGGGCAAGGACATTGAGGATGTGATCGGCGCTCAGACTTCCCGACTCAAGTACCAGTTCCACCGCCACCAGCACAGGTTCGAGACCTGCAATTGGCACAGCAGCCAGTACCTGCATCATGATTCGATCACCGTTGGTGTGACGCCTCAGTCCTCGTTTGAGAAGCCGTAACGGTTTTGGCAGATCAGCAAATGGCGCGCCATTGCGCAGTGCACCAGGCTTGCGTTCGATGAGTGGGATGTAGTGCTGCCAGTCAAAACTGACCTGATCTCGATCAAAGA
>NZ_JASCOM010000571.1:0-363 GCF_029959925.1 Pseudomonas sp. PS02303 | reverse complement strand
TCTTTGATCGAGATCAGGTCAGTTTTGACTGGCAGCACTACATCCCACTCATCGAACGCAAGCCTGGTGCACTGCGCAATGGCGCGCCATTTGCTGATCTGCCAAAACCGTTACGGCTTCTCAAACGGGGACTGAGGCGTCACACCAACGGTGATCGAATCATGATGCAGGTACTGGCTGCTGTGCCAATTGCGGGTCTCGAACCTGTGCTGGTGGCGGTGGAACTGGTACTTGAATCGGGAAGTCTGAGCGCCGATCACATCCTCAATGTCCTTGCCCGCCTGACCTCCACCGCACCACCTCCCTGTGTAGAAACCAGCCTGCAACTCAAGGTCGCGCCTGTTGCCAATACGGCGCGCTACG
>NZ_JASCOM010000570.1:0-382 GCF_029959925.1 Pseudomonas sp. PS02303 | reverse complement strand
CAGGGTGATCAGGTTGGTTGTGTCGTTGATGCTGGCGGTCGGCGTGAAGGTCGCCGTCCAGGTAATTCCGCCGTCGCTGCTGCTCACGGCCGTCAATGTGCCGTTGGCGATAGTCAGGTCGGCGTTGCTGAAACCGGTCACCGCTTCGGAGAAGGTGATGGTCACCAGCGAGGTTTCGCCGATTCTCAGCGCATTGTCGGCGACCACGATGGTGGCGGTCGGCAGCACGGTATCGATCGTGTAATTGCCGGAGTTGGTGGTGCCGCTGCCGGTGTTGCCGGCAAGGTCGGCCACGCCGGTATTGGCCAGGGTGATGACGTTGGTCAGGTCATTCACGCCGACGGTGGGCGTGAAGGTCGCGGTCCAGGTGATGCCACCGTCG
>NZ_JASCOM010000056.1:0-31481 GCF_029959925.1 Pseudomonas sp. PS02303 | reverse complement strand
GCCACCCGCTCGCTCCTATGGGCCGGAGTCATTCACAAAATTTGTTAACGACATGGATCCTTCAAGAGCGAGTGGGCGGCGATCCGACTTGCCCGCGAAGGCAATCTCAAAACCGCCGCAACGCGCTGTGGATAACTCAGCTCTTTTTGATCTTCACCGGCCGTTTCCAGCCATCGATGTTCTTCTGACGTGCCCGACCCACAGCCAACTGCGCGTTATCCACATTCTGCGTGATGGTTGAACCGGCCGCCGTCGTCGCACCGGAAGAGATATCCACAGGCGCCACCAACGAGTTGTTGGAACCGATGAACACGTCTTCACCCAAGACGGTTTTCCACTTGTTGGCGCCATCGTAGTTGCACGTGATGGTGCCCGCGCCAATGTTGGTGCGCGCACCGATCTCGGCATCGCCCAAGTAGGTCAAATGACCGGCCTTGGCGCCTTCACCCAGGTGGGCGTTTTTCAGTTCGACAAAGTTACCCACATGCGCGCGAGCTTCAAGCACCGTACCCGGACGCAGACGTGCGAATGGACCGGCATCGCTACCTTCGCCCAGGATCGCACCTTCGATATGGCTGTTGGCTTTGATCACCACGCCTTTGCGCAGGGTGCTGTCCTTGATCACACAGTTCGGGCCGATCACCACGCCATCTTCAATGACGACCTTGCCTTCGAGGATCACGTTGATATCGATCAGCACGTCTCGGCCGACGGTGACTTCACCGCGTACATCGAAACGGGCCGGGTCACGCAGGGTCACGCCTTGAGCCATCAAGCGGCGACCTGCGCGCAACTGATAATGACGCTCGAGTTCGGCGAGCTGCTTGCGGTCGTTGGCGCCCTGCACTTCCATGGCGTCATGGGGATGCTCAGTGGCCACCACCAGACCATCGCTGACTGCCATTGCGATCACGTCCGTCAGGTAATACTCGCCTTGGGCATTGTTGTTGGAGAGACGGCTCATCCATCCACCCAGCTGTGCGAAAGGCAGGGCCAGAATGCCGGTGTTGCCTTCGGTGATTGCGCGCTCGGACTCGTTGGCGTCTTTCTGCTCAACGATGGCCGTGACCTTGCCGGCGGCATCGCGGACGATGCGGCCATAACCGGTCGGGTCATCCAGCTCGACGGTGAGCAAGCCCAGTTGCTGCGGGGCCACTTTCTTGAGCAAACGTTGCAGGGTTTCAACTTCGATCAGCGGAACGTCACCGTACAGGATCAGTACGGTGTCGGACTCGATGAACGGCACGGCCTGAGCCACCGCATGGCCGGTACCCAGCTGTTGGTCCTGCAGGACGAAATTCAGATCATCCGCCGCCAGACGCTCGCGCACCGCTTCGGCGCCATGGCCAATCACCACGTGGATGCGCTGTGGATCAAGTTGCCGGGCGCTGTGGATAACATGACCAAGCATCGAGTTGCCGGCGATCGGGTGCAGAACTTTCGGCAACGCCGAACGCATGCGAGTGCCTTGGCCGGCAGCGAGAATAACGATTTCAAGAGACATGACTGGCTACCAATCCTGGGTGGTCAGCGGCTGCGACCAGGTTATGAAAATCGGAAAAGAAAAAAGGGTAGCCGAGGCTACCCTTTTTAATCAATCGCGCAACAAGCAATGGCCTATTAGTGGCCAAACTTCTTGCGGATCTGCTGGACGGTGCGCAGCTGAGCTGCGGCCTCGGCCAGACGTGCGGCAGCAGAACCGTAATCGAATTCCGCGCCCCGCTCATGCAAGGCCTTCTCGGCAGCCTTAACGGCTTCCTGAGCGGAGGCTTCGTCCAGGTCGGCAGCACGTTGCACGGTGTCGGCAAGAACCTTGACCATGTTCGGCTGAACCTCGAGGAAACCACCGGAGATGTAATACACCTCCTCTTCCCCGCCCTGCTTGATCAGGCGGATCGGACCCGGCTTGAGATTAGTGATCAGCGGCGCGTGACCCAAGGCGATACCAAGATCACCCAGTGCACCGTGCGCAACCACCATCTCGACCAGGCCGGAAAAGATTTCCCCTTCCGCGCTGACGATATCGCAATGGACTGTCATAGCCATCTGATTGCCTCAACCTAAATTAGCGCCCGTTGCCGGGCGCCGGGATTACAGTTTCTTGGCTTTCTCGATCGCTTCTTCGATGCCGCCGACCATGTAGAACGCTTGTTCTGGCAGGTGGTCGTAGTCACCGTTGAGGATGCCTTTGAAGCCAGCAATGGTGTCTTTCAGGGAAACGTATTTACCCGAAGCACCGGTGAAGACTTCAGCCACGAAGAACGGCTGCGACAAGAAACGCTGGATCTTACGAGCACGGTTTACCAACTGCTTGTCGGCTTCCGACAGCTCGTCCATACCCAGGATCGCAATGATGTCCTTCAGTTCTTTGTAACGTTGCAGAACATACTGTACGCCGCGAGCGGTGTCGTAGTGGTCCTGGCCGATTACGTTCGGGTCCAGCTGGCGCGAAGTCGAGTCGAGTGGATCGACCGCTGGGTAGATACCCAGGGAAGCGATGTCACGGGACAGAACGACGGTGGCGTCCAAGTGGGCGAAGGTGGTCGCTGGCGACGGGTCAGTCAAGTCATCCGCAGGTACGTATACCGCTTGGATCGAGGTGATCGAACCGTTCTTGGTCGAAGTGATACGCTCTTGCAGAGTACCCATCTCTTCGGCCAGGGTCGGCTGGTAACCTACTGCGGAAGGCATACGGCCCAGCAGTGCGGATACTTCAGTACCGGCCAGGGTGTAACGATAGATGTTGTCGACGAACAGCAGAACGTCGTTACCTTCGTCACGGAACTTCTCGGCCATGGTCAGGCCGGTCAGTGCTACGCGCAGACGGTTACCCGGCGGCTCGTTCATCTGACCGTAAACCAGTGCCACTTTGTCCAGAACGTTGGAATCCTTCATCTCGTGGTAGAAGTCGTTACCCTCACGAGTACGCTCACCCACACCGGCGAACACGGAATAACCGCTGTGCTCGATGGCGATGTTACGGATCAGTTCCATCATGTTTACGGTTTTGCCTACACCGGCACCACCGAACAGACCGACTTTACCACCCTTGGCGAACGGGCAAACCAGGTCGATAACCTTGATGCCGGTTTCCAGCAGGTCGTTGCCGCCCGCTTGTTCAGCGAAGGTTGGCGCAGGACGGTGAATGCCCCAGCGCTCTTCGGTGTCGATCGGGCCAGCTTCGTCGATCGGGTTACCGAGGACGTCCATGATCCGGCCCAGGGTCGCTTTACCGACTGGTACGGAGATGGCTGCGCCAGAGTCGGTGACTTCCAGACCGCGCTTCAAGCCTTCGGTGGAACCCATCGCAATGGTACGAACCACGCCGTCGCCCAGCTGTTGCTGAACTTCGAGGGTGGTTTCAGCCGCGCTCACTACTTTCAGCGCGTTGTAGATGCTCGGTACGCTGTCGCGTGGAAATTCCACGTCGATAACGGCGCCGATGATTTGAACGATACGTCCGCTACTCATAGCTGGATCCTCTGAATATTTGAACCGTTAAACCGCGGCAGCGCCGCCGACGATTTCCGAGATCTCTTGGGTGATCGCAGCCTGACGCGCCTTGTTGTAGACCAGCTGCAAATCGCTGATCAAATCACCGGCGTTGTCGGTAGCGTTCTTCATCGCGATCATCCGCGCAGCTTGTTCAGCCGCGTTGTTCTCGACCACCGCCTGGTAGACCTGCGACTCCACGTAACGGACCATCAAGCCGTCAAGCAGCTCTTTGGCGTCCGGTTCGTACAGATAATCCCAGTGGTGCTTGAGTTCCTGATCCGGGGTTGCCACCAGCGGAATCAACTGCTCCACGGTAGGCGATTGCGTCATGGTGTTAACGAATTTGTTGGACACCACGGACAGGCGGTCAATACGGCCGTCCAGGTAGGCATCCAGCATCACCTTGACGCTGCCGATCAGGTCATTGATCGACGGCTCTTCACCCAGGTGGCTGATAGCTGCTACGACGTTACCGCCGAAGTTGCGGAAGAAAGCCGCACCCTTGCTACCAACAACACACAGATCAATCTCGACGCCGTTTTCGCGGTTTACCGCCATGTCCTTGACCAAAGCCTTGAACAGGTTGGTGTTCAAGCCACCACACAGACCACGGTCACTGCTCACCACGACATAACCGACGCGCTTTACTTCACGGTCGAGCATGAATGGGTGGCGATATTCCGGGTTGGCGTTGGCCAGATGGCCAATAACCTGGCGGATGCGCTCCGCATAAGGACGGCTAGCAGCCATGCGCATTTGTGCCTTGCGCATTTTACTGACCGCCACTTTTTCCATGGCGCTGGTAATCTTTTGCGTGCTTTTGATGCTCGCAATCTTACTGCGAATCTCTTTTGCGCCTGCCATGTAACACCTATCAGGTTAGCAAGCGGGAGCCTTGCGGCTCCCGCTGCGGCTTACCAGGTTTGGGTGGCCTTGAACTTCTCGATACCGGCTTTCATGCCAGCGTCGATTTCGTCATTGAAGTCACCCTTCACGTTGATCTTCGCCATCAAATCGGCGTGATCGCGGTTGAAGAAAGCAATCAGCGCTTGTTCAAAGCTGCCGACCTTGGCGATTTCGACGTCAGTCAGGAACCCACGCTCAGCGGCATACAGCGACAGCGCCATGTCAGCGATCGACATTGGTGCGTATTGCTTCTGCTTCATCAGCTCGGTAACGCGCTGACCATGCTCAAGTTGCTTACGGGTCGCTTCGTCCAGGTCAGAAGCGAACTGGGCGAATGCCGCCAGTTCACGGTACTGAGCCAGAGCGGTACGGATACCACCGGAGAGCTTCTTGATGATCTTGGTCTGAGCGGCACCACCCACACGGGATACCGAAACACCGGCGTTCACAGCAGGACGGATCCCGGAGTTGAACATGGCCGATTCCAGGAAGATCTGACCGTCGGTGATGGAAATCACGTTGGTCGGAACGAACGCGGAAACGTCGCCAGCCTGGGTTTCGATGATCGGCAGTGCGGTCAGGGAACCGGTTTTGCCGGTCACTGCGCCGTTGGTGAACTTCTCTACGTACTCTTCCGAAACGCGGGATGCGCGCTCCAGCAGACGGGAGTGGAGATAGAACACGTCGCCTGGGTAAGCTTCACGGCCTGGTGGACGGCGCAGCAGCAGGGAAATCTGGCGATAAGCCACTGCTTGCTTGGACAGATCGTCATAAACGATCAGCGCGTCTTCACCGCGGTCGCGGAAGAATTCACCCATGGTGCAACCGGAGTACGGTGCCAGGAATTGCAGTGCTGCAGATTCCGAAGCGCTCGCTGCCACGACGATGGTGTTAGCCAGTGCGCCGTTTTCTTCCAGCTTGCGAACCACGTTGGCGATGGTCGATTGCTTCTGACCGATCGCGACGTAGACGCAGAAAATGCCGCTGTCTTTCTGGTTGATGATCGCGTCGATCGCCAGAGCGGTTTTACCGATCTGACGGTCACCGATGATCAGCTCACGCTGGCCACGGCCGACAGGAATCATGGCATCGACAGCCTTGTAGCCAGTCTGTACAGGCTGGTCTACCGACTTACGCCAGATCACGCCTGGAGCAACCTTCTCGACCGCATCGGTCTCGGTGTTGTTCAGCGGACCTTTGCCGTCAACTGGGTTACCCAGTGCGTCGACTACGCGACCCAGCAGTTCCTTACCAACCGGAACTTCGAGGATACGGCCGGTGCACTTGGCGCTCATGCCTTCAGCCAGAGACTGGTAGGAGCCCAATACAACGGCACCTACGGAGTCTTGCTCCAGGTTGAGAGCCATACCGAAGACGCCGCCCGGAAACTCGATCATCTCGCCGTACATGACGTCGGCCAGACCGTGAATCCGCACGATACCGTCAGATACGCTGACGACAGTGCCTTCGTTACGGGCTTGGGAGGTCACATCGAGCTTGTCGATGCGGCCCTTGATAATTTCACTTATTTCGGAAGGATTGAGTTGCTGCATTGCTCTGCTGCCCCTTCAAACTCAAGATTTCAATGCTTCGGCAAGGCTCGCGAGTTTGCCGCGAACCGAGCCATCGATAACCAGGTCGCCGGCGCGGATGACAATGCCCCCAATAAGGGATTTGTCTTCCTCGACTTGCAGGCGCACTTCCCGGTTGAGTCGTGCACTGAGAACCTTGGCGAGTTTGTCTTGCTGTTCTTGGTTCAATGCAAAAGCACTGGTCACTTCAACGTCTACCGACTTCTCTTGTTCAGCCTTGTACAGGTCGAACAGAGCGGATATCTCCGGCAAAAGCGGGAGACGGTCGTTTTCGGCAACGACGTGAATGAAGTTCTGTGCCTTGGCATCAAACTTGTCGCCGCACACGTCAATAAACGTGGCGGCCTTGTTTGCGCTCGTCAGTCGCGGGGCCTTGAGCACGCGCTGCATAGTGCCGTCTTGCGACACTGCTGCAGCCAGGCCGAGCATGGCTGACCAAGAGGCCAGTTGCTGGTGGGCCTGGGCGTGCTCGAAGGCTGCCTTAGCGTAAGGTCGGGCCAACGTGGTCAATTCTGCCATGATCGCCCTCGCTTAAATTTCAGCAGCCAGTTTGTTTACCAGCTCCGCGTGCGCGTTTTGATCGATTGTGGAACCCAGGATCTTCTCGGCGCCAGAGACTGCCAGGCTACCCAATTGGGCACGCAGCGCGTCTTTGACACTGTTCAGTTCCTGCTCGATCTCGGCCTGAGCCTGAACCTTCACACGGTCAGCGTCGATACGGGCTTTTTCAACAGCCTCTTCAACGATCTGGTTACCGCGTTTCTTGGCTTGCTCAATGATTTCGGCTGCCTGAGCTTTTGCTTCGCGCAGTTGCTGACCCGCTTTATCTTGGGCCAGCTCCAGGTCGCGAGCTGCTCGGGCGGCAGCGTCCAGTCCATCCGCGATCTTCTTCTGACGTTCGTGCAAAGCCGCGATGACCGGAGGCCACACGAACTTCATGCAAAACAGTACAAAAATGAAGAACGCAACGGACTGGCCAATCAGGGTTGCATTAATGTTCACGCCAACACCTCGCTCGTTCGTTGCACATCACACCAATTACTCGAAGGTTCGAGTAATTAGCCAGCGAGTTGACCAACGAATGGGTTCGCGAAAGTGAAGAACAGAGCGATACCAACACCGATCATGGTTACGGCGTCGAGCAGACCGGCAACGATGAACATTTTAACTTGCAGCATTGGAACCATTTCTGGCTGACGCGCTGCGCCTTCCAGGAACTTGCCGCCCAACAGGCCGAAACCAATTGCGGTACCCAGTGCGCCCAGGCCGATCAACAGTGCAACAGCGATAGCGGTTAGACCAACTACAGTTTCCATCTTTCCTCCCGACTTTTACGTCGTATGGTTTAGGTTTTTTAGATTTTAAAGCGGTAAAACAAATCGTTTCATAGCCCTGTTCGGGCCCCCACCCGTTTGACCGGATGGGACATCAGACTAGTCGAGACTGGTCTTAATGGTTCTCTTCGTGTGCCATCGACAGGTAGACGATGGTCAGCATCATGAAGATAAACGCCTGCAGGGTGATGATCAGGATGTGGAACACAGCCCACGCCCACTGCAGAACTACGCCCAGGCCGCTAAGCCAGAGCAGACCGCTGCCGAACATCACAGCAATCAGAATGAAGACCAGTTCGCCGGCGTACATGTTGCCGAACAGACGCAGTGCCAACGAGATTGGCTTGGCAATCAGTGTCACGAACTCCAGCAGGAAGTTCACCGGAATCAGCAGGGCTTGAACGAAGATGTTCTTGCTGCCGAACGGGTGCAGGGTCAGTTCGCCGATAAAGCCGCCGATGCCCTTGACCTTGATGCTGTAGAAAATGATCAACGCGAACACCGACAGGGCCATGCCCAGGGTAGCGTTCGGGTCAGTGGTGGATACGGCACGGAATGGAATGTGCGCATCACCTGTGATCAGGATGGCCAGCTGAGGAATCCAGTCGACCGGAATCAGGTCGACGGCGTTCATCAGGAAGACCCAGACGAAGATGGTCAGTGCCAACGGTGCAATCACCGGGCTACGGCCATGGAAGCTGTCTTTCACGCTGCCATCGACGAATTCGACCAATACTTCAACGAAGTTCTGCAAAGCACCAGGCTGACCGGAAGTCGCCTTCTTCGCCGCCATGCGGAAAAGAAGAACGAAGATCAGACCCAACGCGACCGACCAGCCGAGAGTATCGACGTGGAAAGCCCAGAAGCCCATTTCTTTGGCTTCTGCTGCGGTGTGGGCAAAACCCCACCCGCCAGTTGGGTGCTGACCGAAGGTCAGGTTCTGCAAGTGGTGCTGGATATAGCCCGAAGCGGTTGTTTCTGCCATGGTTGCCTCAAACGCCCTAAGGTCTCGAAAGTCTTGTTCTCATCAGCAGGGGCGCGAACCAGCTGACCAGTTGGGTCAACACGAAGACGCCGAATACAGCTAGCGGCGCCAATGGCTTCACACCTGCGAACGTCAATGCAAAGAGCACTGCCGTCAAAATCAGTTTGCCCGCCTCACCGGCATAAAAAGACCGGACGATGGCTTGGGCTGCTCGGGCGCCGGAAAACCGAAATGCCCTGTGAGCGAAATAAACATTGGGCAGCAAAGCTATCAGGCCTCCGCAGAGTCCTGAGTACCCGGCAACGACTCCGTGCCATTGCCAGAGCGCCAAAGCGGCGATCAGCAAAACGACAAACTGAGCCATTAACACCGGAAAAACTGCCAGGCGATGGAACGGCAAGCGGTTTGGCGTGCGGCTTTCCATCACAATTACTCCCCAATGGTCGGCTGCCAGAATTCAATAACTTGGCATAATTTGTGCCGACAAAATGCGCGCAGAGTATAGGGGCGGTTCTGCCCCTATTCAACCGTCAGGTAGTGATTTCCGACTGCACGCTACATGAGGAAATGTTTCAACGAATGTGCGCGAGCACACCTTGAAGCTCATCGAGGGAGTTGTAACCAATAACCAACTGCCCTTTCCCCTTCTTTCCGTGGCGGATCTGCACCGCAGAGCCTAGGCGTTCAGCCAGGCGCTGCTCGAGTCGGGCGATATCAGGGTCCTGTTTAACCGGTTCAGCAGGCTCCTGTTTGCCACTCAACCACTGGCGAACCAGTGCCTCGGTTTGGCGCACCGTCAGTCCTCGTGCGACAACATGTCGCGCCCCTTCAACCTGTTGATTCTCCGGTAAACCGAGCAAAGCACGCGCATGACCCATTTCCAGGTCGCCGTGCGACAGCATGGTTTTGATAACTTCCGGCAACGCGATCAAGCGTAGCAGGTTGGCCACGGTCACGCGGGATTTGCCCACGGCTTCGGCGACTTGCTGCTGAGTCAGCTGGAATTCCTGCTGCAAACGCTGCAAGGCCACGGCTTCTTCGATGGGATTGAGGTCTTCGCGCTGGATGTTCTCGATCAGCGCCATGGCGATCGCGGTTTCATCCGGCACATCGCGAACCATCGCCGGGATGGTTTCCTGGCCAGCCTGCTGGCTGGCGCGCCAGCGGCGTTCACCGGCGATGATTTCAAAGCGACCGCTGCCTATCGGACGCACCACGATCGGCTGCATCACGCCCTGGGCCTTGATCGACTGCGCCAGTTCTTCCAGCGCCTGAGGATCCATGTCCCGTCGCGGCTGGTACTTGCCGCGCTGGATCAGGTCCAGGGGCAGGTGCTGCAGCTCACGCTGATCGGCCTGGACCGCTTGTTCTTCCAGCGAGCTGACAGTCGGACCACTCAGCAGTGCATCCAGTCCACGTCCGAGACCTCGTTTCTTGACGGCCATGGGGATTCCTTAAGTTGCCTGAGCGGCGGCGGTGCGTGAGTTTTTGCGTTGACGACGAACAAGCTCGCCGGCCAACGCCAGATAGGCGATAGCGCCACGCGATGCTTTGTCGTAGGCCAGCGCCGGCATGCCATAGCTAGGTGCTTCGGCCAGACGGATGTTGCGCGGGATGACGGTGTCGTACAGCTGCTCGCCGAAGTGTTCCTTGAGCTGCGCCGATACATCGTTCATCAGGCTCAGGCGCGGGTCATACATGGTCCGCAACAGGCCTTCGACTTTCAGATTCGGGTTGAGCAATTCAGCGATGCGCTTGATGTTATCCACAAGGTCGCTCAAACCTTCGAGCGCGAAGTACTCGCACTGCATGGGGATAATTACCCCGTCAGCTGCAACCAACGCGTTCAGCGTCAGCATCGACAACGACGGCGGGCAGTCGATCAAAATGTAATCGTAGTTTTCACGGATCGGCGCCAACGCACTGCGCAGGCGACTTTCCTTCATCTGCATTTCCAGCAGAACCACTTCGGCTGCAGTCAAGTCACGGTTGGCCGGCAACAGCTGGTATCCGCCGTGCTCGGAGTAGTGCATGGCCTCAGCCAGGTCGCACTCGCCGATCAGCAGGTCGTAGACCGAGTTTTCCAGCCCGTGTTTATCCACACCGCTACCCATGGTGGCGTTGCCCTGTGGATCGAGATCGATCAACAGCACCCGGCGCTTGGTAGCGACCAGGGATGCTGCGAGGTTGATGCAGGTGGTGGTTTTACCCACACCACCTTTCTGGTTCGCTATCGCGAATACCTTAGCCATTCTTGCTTGTGTTCCCAATCATGCCGTGCGGCGCAGTATCAGCAGATGGCGTTGGCCTTGGCAACCAGGTACGGCCAGGGCGTGTTCGCTATCGAGGTGGAAGTCTGCCGGCAATGCTACCAGCTCATCAGCCGGATGAACGCCCTTCATTGCCAGCCAGCGTGTATCGGCATCGCCCAAGTGGCGAGTCCAGTTGCTGAAGTTTTCCATGCTGCTGAACGCCCGGGAGATGATCCCGTTGAATGGCTGGGCAGGCTGGAAAGCTTCGACACGACTGTGGATAACTTGCAGGTTGTCCAGTTTGAGTTCGAGTTTGACCTGGGTCAGGAAGCGGGTTTTCTTGCCGTTGCTGTCCAAACAGGTCACTTGCGACTCTGGAAACAGGATGGCCAACGGAATACCCGGCATGCCGCCGCCGCTGCCAACGTCCAGCCAGCGACCATTCTCGACAAACGACATCACGCTCAAACTATCGAGCAGATGACGGGAGACCATTTCGTCCGGATCGCGCACGGCAGTCAGGTTGTAAGCCTTGTTCCATTTGATCAACAGGGCCAGGTAGGCCAGCAGCTGCGCATGCTGGGCTTCTGTCAGCGTGACACCGAGCTGGCGAGCGCCTGTGGATAACTCTTCGGCATGTTGCGAGGTGACCAACGAACTCAAGCGCTTTGCTCCAACTGACGGCCCGCGCCGCGTTTTTTCAAATGAATCATCAACAGCGAAATCGCTGCCGGCGTGACACCCGGGATACGTGACGCCTGGCCCAAAGTCTCTGGACGGGTCGCGCCGAGCTTGCTCTGGATCTCTTTTGAGAGACCGGAAATGTTTGTGTAATCGATATCCACAGGCAGTTTTGTATCTTCACTGGCCCGCAGACGAGCGATTTCATCCTGCTGGCGATCGATGTAGCCGGCGTACTTGGTCTTGATTTCGACCTGCTCGGCGACTTGTGGATCTTCCGCGCCACCACCGGTCACGGCGATCAGACCAGCGTAGTCGATTTCCGGACGGCTCAGCAGGTTGAGCAAATTGTATTCGTGAGTCAGCGGCGTACCGAACTTCTCGGAAATCGCATCGCCCTGCTCAGTGCCCGGGCGGACCCAGGTACTTTTCAGGCGCTGTTCTTCAAGGTCGATGCTTTCGCGTTTCTTGCAGAAGGCCGCCCAACGCGCGTCATCCACCAGACCCAGCTCGCGACCTTTTTCGGTCAGACGCAGGTCGGCGTTGTCTTCACGCAGGATCAGGCGGTACTCGGCACGGGACGTAAACATCCGGTACGGCTCTTGAGTACCGAGAGTAATCAGGTCGTCGACCAACACCCCGATGTAGGCCTCGTCGCGACGCGGGCACCAGGCATCTTTGCCCTGCGCACGCAGAGCCGCGTTGGCGCCAGCCAGCAAACCCTGGGCGCCGGCTTCTTCGTAACCAGTGGTGCCGTTGATTTGCCCGGCGAAAAACAGACCGCCGATGACTTTGGTTTCGAGGCTGTACTTCAGGTCACGCGGGTCGAAGTAGTCGTACTCGATGGCGTAGCCAGGACGAACAATGTGCGCGTTTTCCATGCCGCGGATCGATTGCACGATCTGCAGTTGCACGTCGAACGGCAAGGAGGTGGATATCCCGTTCGGGTACAGCTCGTGCGTAGTCAAACCTTCCGGCTCGATGAAGACCTGGTGGCTTTCCTTGTCGGCAAAGCGGTGGATCTTGTCTTCGATCGACGGGCAATACCGCGGGCCGATGCCTTCGATCAGCCCTGCATCGGAATACATCGGAGAACGATCGAGGTTGGCGGCAATGATTTCGTGGGTGCGAGCGTTGGTGTGGGTAATCCAGCAGCTCACCTGTTTCGGATGTTGCTCTTTGGAACCCATGAAGGACATCACCGGGATCGGTGTATCGCCTGCTTGCTCGGTCATCACCGAGAAATCCACAGAGCGACCGTCGATCCGCGGTGGCGTACCGGTTTTCAGGCGACCGACTCGCAGCGGCAATTCACGCAGACGATGAGCCAGGGCGATCGATGGCGGATCGCCGGCACGGCCACCGGAGTAATTCTGCAAGCCGATGTGGATAAGTCCACCGAGGAAGGTGCCAGTGGTCAACACCACGGAATCGGCGAAGAAACGCAGACCCATCTGGGTGACAACACCGCGCACTTGTTCCTGCTCGACGATCAGGTCATCAGCAGCTTGTTGAAATATCCACAGGTTCGGCTGGTTTTCCAAAGCTTCGCGGACAGCGGCCTTGTACAGAACCCGGTCTGCCTGAGCGCGAGTCGCTCGTACGGCCGGGCCTTTGCGGCTGTTCAACACGCGAAATTGAATACCACCTTTGTCGGTAGCCATGGCCATCGCGCCGCCGAGGGCATCGATTTCTTTCACCAGATGGCTTTTACCGATCCCACCGATGGCGGGGTTGCAACTCATGGCACCGAGGGTTTCCACGTTATGCGTCAACAACAGGGTTTTTGCACCCATACGTGCTGAGGCCAGTGCTGCCTCGGTACCGGCATGACCGCCGCCGATGACGATCACTTCAAAACGGGAAGGGAAATCCACCACGCACCTCGTGCCTGCTTCAGTTAGGTAATCAGGAATAGTTTGAGCTCAGGTTTCTGGACCTGGTCGACAAGTATAGGGACTTCGCCCTTCCTAAAGAACCCTTTGCACAAAATTTAACCAGCTGTGGAGAAGTCGGGGTTATAGAAATTAAAAAGAGAGAAATTTATTAAATCTTTGTTTTTATGTTTATTTCTACTGAGCCACATTTCTGTGGATAGATCGCTACAAGCCTTTATATTCAATATGTACAGCGATTCAAAACCCTGTGGTCATGTACCAAGGAGGCCCTTGGATAACCGGTTTAAGCCTGTGGATGAAAGGGATGGTTATCCACAGGGGCGGTTATCTTCAGTTTTCACGCCCTGTTATCAACTGCCCTTAGTGGCACTTACTCACAGGGCTTAATCCACAGATAAATGCTGATCGAGCAAATTCCGGACACGGAAAATCCGCTCAAGCAGAAAGAATCTACTCGGCACTGGAGGAAATTTAAGGCAAGGGAGGGAACAGACAGGCGCGAACGGCCTGTCTGTGAATATCGGAAGGACTATTTACCGATGCAGAAGCTGGAAAAAATACGTCCCAGCAGATCATCCGAGCTGAATGCGCCGGTGATCTCACCCAAAGAGTGCTGAGCCTGGCGCAAATCTTCCGCCAGCAGCTCGCCAGCACCCGCCAGAGTCAACTGCGCACGGCCATGCTCAAGGGATGCGCTGGCGTGTCGCAACGCATCAAGGTGACGCCTGCGTGCACTGAAGCTGCTTTCCGAAGTCTGCTCGTAACCCATGCAGGCCTTGAGATGTTCGCGTAGCAATTCCAGCCCCATACCGCCAGATTTGGCACTAAGACTGATGGTGACGTGGCCATCGTCACTGACTTCCAGGGCAATCGCTTCTCCCGTCAGGTCAGCCTTATTACGGATCAGCGTAACTTTTGCCGGATCCGGGCGGATTTCAAGGAACTCCGGCCATAACGCAAACGGATCAAGTGCCTCAGGAGCGGTCGCATCGACCACCAGCAACACCCGATCTGCTTCGCCGATGGCTTTCAACGCCCGCTCGACGCCGATTTTTTCCACCTGGTCATCGGTATCCCGCAGACCGGCGGTGTCGACCACGTGCAACGGCATGCCATCGATGTGGATATGTTCGCGAAGAATATCCCGGGTGGTGCCGGCAATCTCGGTCACGATCGCGGCTTCTCGACCGGCCAAGGCATTCAGCAGGCTGGACTTGCCGGCATTTGGCCGGCCGGCAATGACCACGGTCATCCCGTCGCGAAGCAAAGCACCTTGCCCGGCTTCACGAAGCACTGTGGATAATTCATCGCGCACTTTGTCGAGCATGGCCAGTACGTGGCCGTCGGCCAGGAAGTCGATTTCTTCCTCCGGGAAATCGATCGCAGCCTCGACGTAGATGCGCAGGCCGATTAACTGCTCGGTGAGGTTATGCACACGCAGGGAGAAAGCGCCTTGCAACGAACGCAGTGCATTTCGCGCAGCCTGTGCAGAACTGGCCTCGATCAAGTCGGCAATGGCTTCCGCCTGGGCCAGGTCGAGCTTGTCGTTGAGGAAGGCGCGTTCACTGAATTCTCCTGGCCGAGCCAGACGACAGCCCAGTTCCAGACAACGTTTGAGCAGCATATCGAGAACAATAGGCCCGCCATGTCCCTGCAGCTCAAGCACGTCTTCGCCGGTGAAGGAGTTCGGTCCCGGGAAATACAGCGCGATGCCTTCGTCCAGCACCTCTTCGTTTTCGTTGAGAAACGGGCCGTAGTGGGCAAATCGAGGTTTCAATTCCCGACCGCTGATCGCCCTGGCAGCAATGCTCGCCAACGGCCCGGAAATACGGACGATGCCCACACCACCGCGACCTTGAGCGGTGGCGACAGCTGCGATGGTTTCCCGAGGAACGCTCATAAACCAGTACCCAGACAAAAGTGACAGATAGCAAAACGCCCCACTAGGGGGCGTTTTGAGTGGTTATCCACAGTGTAAATCAGGCAGCTGCTTTGGTAGCTGCTTCGACTTTACGAGTGATGTACCACTGTTGGGCGATGGACAGGCAGTTGTTCACAACCCAGTACAGCACCAGACCAGCCGGGAACCACAGGAAGAAGAAGGTGAAGATGATTGGCATCAGCTTCATGACCTTCGCCTGCATCGGATCCGGAGGCGTCGGGTTCAACTGCTGCTGGATAAACATGGTTGCACCCATGATGATCGGCAGAATGAAGAACGGATCCTTGATCGACAGGTCAGTAATCCACAGCATGAACGGCGCTTGGCGCATTTCAACGCTTTCCAGCAGAACCCAGTACAGCGACAGGAAAACCGGCATCTGCACGAGGATTGGCAAGCAACCACCCAGCGGATTGATCTTCTCTTTCTTGTACAGCTCCATCATGGCTTGCGACATTTTCTGCCGATCATCGCCATGTTGCTCTTTCAGCGCAGCCAGTTTCGGTGCCACTGCACGCATGCGCGCCATGGATTTGTAGCTGGCAGCCGACAGCGGGAAGAAAATCCCCTTGATCAGCATGGTCAGGAAGATGATCGACCAGCCCCAGTTACCGATCAGCGCGTGGATGTGTTGCAGCAGCCAGAAGATAGGCTGGGCAATGAACCACAGAATGCCGTAATCGACGGTCAATTCCAGACCTGGGGACAACTCTTTCAGCACAGCCTGGCTTTTTGGACCGGCGTACAGAACAGCGCTGACTTCGGCTTTAGCACCTGGTGCAACGGTCACTGCCGGAGCGGTGTAGCCGATGATGTAGTTGCCTTTGCTGTCTTTACGGGTCTGGACAAGGTTGTTTTCGCCCTTCGCCGGAATCCACGCGGTCACGAAGTAGTGTTGCAACCAGGCAACCCAACCGCCGTTAACGGTTTCTTTCAGCTGAGCCTTGTCCATGTCCTTCATCGACACTTTCTTGTACGGCTCGTTACTTGTCCACAGGGCGGCGCCCAGGTAAGTCGCGGTGCCGGTGGCAGTGCTGGAAGAAGGATCGGAGCTGGCGTCACGCTTCAGCTGGGCGAACATCGCACCCGACCAAGGCTTGGCGCTTTCGTTGTCGATCAGGTAGGAAACGGTTACGTCATACAAGCCACGTTTTACGGTGAAACGCTTGATGTAGTTGACGCCGTCCTTGCTGAACTTGAGGTCCACGACCATTTGGTCCTGACCGTCAGCCAGTTGGTAGATCTTCTTCTCGGAGGAGTAAACCGGGCGACCGGCTGGACTTGCGTCCGGACCGTCGGTGCCGATCAGACCGCTCTGGGCCAGATAAGTCCGCTCGTTGCCGTTATCGAACAACTGGAATGGAATTTCCGGATGGTCCTGGCGACGTGGATACAGCGGCAACGTCAGTTGGGCAACATCACCACCTTGTGGATCGATAGCCAGGTTGAGCACATCCGTTTTGATCTGGATGAGGTCTTTGCTTACAGCCACTGGGGTTTCAGTAGGTGCAGTTGCACTGGTATCACTTGGTGCGCGTGGAATGTCGTCACTGACAGAAGCATTATTGCCAGTCGCCGTGTCCGGTAGGCCCGGTGCGGTAGTACTGGAAGCAACATTCTGAGTCGGCAGGGCAGCCTGGCCATAGTCCTGGTTCCATTTAAGAACCATAACGTAGGACACGATTGCCAGGGCGACGATCAGGATCGTGCGTTTGATATCCATGATTACTCGGCCATCGAAGAAGAACGGGAGGTAGGGATAGGTGGAACCGGGTCATAACCACCGGGATTCCACGGATGACAGCGACCTAAACGACGAAAGGTCAGCCAGCCACCGCGCAGAAGGCCATGATTTTCTATGGCTTCATACGCGTAGCAGGAACAACTGGGGTAGAAACGACAGTGACTGGCCATCAGAGGACTAATGGCATAGCGATAAAACTGGATCGGAACGAGTGCCAGTTTACGCATCGGGACTGTCTACCCCTACAGTTTCGGTTTTGACTGCTGGTACCGGCTTGCTACGTGCCAGACGCTTCCAGAGCTTGCCGAAATGCTGAATCAATTCGGGGTTTTCTACGTCACCCAAACCTTTGCGCGCGACGATAACGATGTCCCAACCGACCAGTGAATCCTGGTTCAGGCGAAACGATTCGCGCATCAGACGTTTGAGGCGATTGCGCTCGACGGAGAGCTTTACGCTCTTTTTCCCGATAACCAACCCGAGACGGGGGTGATCAAGATCGTTGTTGCGCGCAAGGAGCAGGAGATTTTTCCCCGGAACCTTGCCGGTAGGGGAGTCAAAGACTGCCTTGAAATGCCGGGGAGTAAGCAGACGCTTTTCCCGACTGAAGTCCTGACTCACCTCCAGTGCCGGATTATCAAACTGCCAGACGCGCACGACCTTTGGCGCGACGACGCGACAGGACGGCACGACCGTTCTTGGTAGCCATGCGAGCACGGAAACCGTGGGTACGAGCGCGTTTGATAGTGCTTGGTTGGAAAGTACGTTTCATTGTCGTGTTACCTGGTTCGTCCACAACGGGCCGGAATGGCCCCCGTTTTAAGAGACCGGGGATTCTAGAGAAAGCAAGCCTCTAGGTCAATTTCCAACCAGCGTTTCCTTATAAATAGATCTCCAGGCCTTTTCTCGTCCGCACGCCTTCGCTAGATATAGAAATAAAGAAGGAAGTTATTTAAAGCTTTTTTGTAAAGCTTATAAAAGCTAGGGAGGCGATCTTCTGTGGATAACTACCTTTAGCCCTTCTATCCCGTGCTGTACAGAGAATGACAACTACGGTGGAAAATAGGGGGCAGCCTGTGCTGCACTGTCGGATAAGCTGTGGGTGGAATGGCCAGTTATCCACAGGCGGGTTATCCACCGAGTTTCACCCCCACTTGTCCAGTGCCCTCATGGGCGGTTATCCACAGAGCTTATGCACATACCATTGGTCGCCTTTTTGGCGGTTAACGCGTTGATAATTCATGGCCTGTGCGCAACCTGCATGTGGATAAGTGGGCGTCTGGCCGCTACAATGGCCGCTTGTTTTTGCCTCACCGGCTTTCAACTTAGGGGATATCCGTGTCAGTGGAACTTTGGCAGCAGTGCGTGGAGCTTTTGCGCGATGAGCTGCCTGCCCAACAATTCAACACTTGGATCCGTCCACTACAGGTCGAAGCCGAAGGCGACGAGTTGCGTGTCTACGCACCGAATCGTTTTGTTCTCGACTGGGTCAACGAAAAGTACCTGGGCCGCGTCCTTGAACTGCTGGATGAGCATGGCAATGGCATCGCGCCCGCGCTCTCCTTATTAATAGGCAGCAAACGCAGTTCGGCACCGCGTGCGGCACCAAATGCACCGTTGGCCGCCGCTGCTTCCCAGGCTCAGGCCGCTCAAGCGCCTGTCAGCGCTCCAGCGCCAGCCCCGGCGACCGCACCGACCAAGCGTGCGACGCAAAAAGTGGCGGAGGTCAGTGAAGAGCCGTCACGCGACAGCTTCGACCCGATGGCCGGCGCCAGCTCGCAACAGGCTCCTATTCGGTCAGAGCAGCGCACGGTGCAAGTCGAAGGCGCGCTCAAGCACACCAGTTACCTGAACCGCACGTTCACCTTCGAAAACTTTGTCGAGGGTAAGTCCAACCAGCTGGCCCGGGCTGCGGCCTGGCAGGTCGCGGATAACCCCAAGCACGGTTACAACCCGCTCTTCCTTTATGGCGGCGTCGGCTTGGGTAAGACTCACTTGATGCATGCTGTGGGTAACCATCTATTAAAGAAGAACCCGAATGCCAAGGTCGTGTACCTGCACTCGGAGCGATTCGTCGCCGACATGGTCAAGGCCCTGCAGCTGAACGCGATCAACGAGTTCAAACGCTTCTACCGTTCGGTGGATGCGCTGCTGATCGATGACATTCAGTTCTTCGCTCGCAAAGAGCGGTCCCAGGAAGAGTTTTTCCACACCTTCAACGCCCTGCTTGAAGGTGGCCAGCAGGTCATTCTTACCAGTGACCGCTACCCGAAAGAAATCGAAGGCCTTGAAGAGCGCCTTAAATCCCGCTTCGGCTGGGGCCTGACGGTCGCCGTCGAGCCGCCGGAGCTGGAAACCCGCGTCGCGATCCTGATGAAAAAGGCTGACCAGGCCAAAGTCGATCTGCCACACGATGCGGCGTTCTTTATTGCCCAGCGTATCCGCTCCAACGTCCGTGAGCTGGAAGGCGCGCTTAAACGCGTGATCGCACACTCGCACTTCATGGGCCGCGACATCACCATCGAGTTGATTCGCGAATCCCTGAAAGACCTGTTGGCGCTGCAAGACAAACTGGTCTCTGTGGATAACATTCAGCGCACGGTCGCCGAGTACTACAAGATCAAGATTTCCGATCTGCTGTCCAAGCGTCGTTCTCGCTCGGTCGCACGTCCGCGTCAGGTTGCAATGGCGTTGTCCAAAGAGTTGACTAACCACAGCCTGCCCGAAATCGGCGATGTGTTTGGTGGCCGCGACCATACGACCGTTTTGCACGCCTGCCGCAAGATCAACGAACTTAAGGAATCCGACGCGGACATCCGCGAGGACTACAAGAACCTGCTGCGTACACTGACTACTTGATGAACACCAGCGCAGCTTATTAAGGCAAGGGACTAGACCATGCATTTCACCATTCAACGCGAAGCCCTGTTGAAACCCCTGCAACTGGTCGCAGGCGTCGTCGAGCGCCGACAGACCTTGCCGGTGCTCTCCAACGTGCTGCTGGTTGTCGAAGGCCAGCAACTGTCGCTGACCGGTACCGACCTGGAAGTCGAGCTGGTCGGTCGTGTGCAACTCGAAGAGCCTGCGGACCCGGGTTCCATCACTGTGCCTGCGCGCAAGCTGATGGACATCTGCAAGAGCTTGCCGAACGATGCGCTGATCGACATTAAGGTCGATGAGCAGAAGCTCGTCGTGAAGGCCGGTCGTAGCCGCTTCACCCTGTCGACCCTGCCGGCCAACGATTTCCCTACGGTCGAAGAAGGCCCTGGCTCGCTGACTTGCAGCCTGGAGCAGAGCAAGCTGCGTCGTTTGATCGAACGCACCAGCTTCGCCATGGCCCAGCAGGACGTGCGTTATTACCTGAACGGCATGCTGCTGGAAGTGTCCGAAGGCATCATCCGCGCCGTGGCCACCGACGGTCACCGTCTGGCGATGTGCTCGATGAAGGCCGATATCGGTCAGCCGGATCGCCATCAGGTCATCGTGCCGCGCAAAGGTATCCTTGAACTCGCGCGCTTGCTGACCGAGCCGGACGGCATCGTCAGCATCGTGCTGGGTCAACACCACATCCGCGCGACCACCGGCGAGTTCACCTTCACTTCGAAACTGGTCGACGGTAAATTCCCTGATTACGAGCGCGTTCTGCCAAAAGGCGGCGACAAGCTGGTACTCGGTGATCGCCAAGCCCTGCGTGAAGCATTCAGCCGCACTGCGATCCTGTCCAACGAGAAGTACCGCGGTATCCGACTGCAATTGGCCAACGGCCAGCTGAAAATTCAGGCGAACAACCCGGAGCAGGAAGAAGCTGAAGAAGAAGTCGGCGTCGAGTACAACGGCGGCAATCTGGAAATCGGCTTCAACGTGAGCTACCTGCTCGACGTGCTGGGCGTGATGACCACCGAGCAGGTTCGCCTGATCCTGTCCGACTCGAACAGCAGTGCGCTGGTGCAAGAGTCCGACAACGATGACTCGGCCTACGTTGTCATGCCGATGCGTCTGTAATCATGCTCAGCAGAAGCTAGATGTCTTTAAGTCGCGTCTCGGTCACCGCGGTGCGTAATCTGCACCCGGTGACCTTCTCCCCCTCCCCCCGAATCAATATTCTTTACGGCGCCAACGGCAGCGGCAAAACCAGTGTTCTGGAAGCCATTCACCTGCTGGGGCTTGCCCGTTCGTTTCGTAGCACCCGATTGTTGCCCGTCATTCAGTACGAGCAATTGGCATGCACCGTATTTGGGCAGGTTGAATTGGCCGAGGGTGGCCATAGCGCGTTGGGGATATCTCGAGACAGGCAGGGCGAGTTTCAGATTCGCATCGACGGCCAGAATGCTCGCAGTGCGGCGCAACTGGCGGAGATCCTGCCGCTTCAGTTGATTAACCCGGACAGCTTCCGCTTGCTGGAAGGCGCACCGAAGATTCGTCGGCAGTTTCTCGACTGGGGTGTGTTCCACGTGGAACCGCGATTCATGTCCACCTGGCAGCGCTTGCAGAAGGCCCTGCGCCAGAGAAACTCTTGGCTGCGGCATGGTACACTTGACGCCGTTTCGCAAGCGGTTTGGGACAGGGAACTGTGCCAGGCCAGCGCTGAAATAGATGAATACCGCCGCGCTTACATCAAAGCCTTGAAACCAGTCTTTGAACAGACCTTGAGCGAACTGGTTGAGCTCGAGGGTTTGACGCTCAGCTATTACCGCGGTTGGGACAAGGACCGGGAGTTGAGTGCTGTGCTCGCCGGGTCCCTTCAGCGGGATCAGCAAATGGGTCATACCCAAGCCGGACCACAACGTGCTGATTTGCGCCTTAGGTTGGGTGCACATAACGCCGCGGACATCTTGTCCCGTGGTCAGCAGAAGTTGGTGGTCTGTGCATTGCGGATTGCCCAGGGGCACCTGGTAAGCCAGGCCCGACGCGGCCAGTGTATTTATCTGGTGGATGACCTGCCGTCCGAACTGGACGAGCACCACCGTCGCGCGCTTTGCCGCTTGCTGGAAGACTTACGCTGCCAGGTGTTTATCACCTGTGTAGATCACGAATTATTGAGGGACGGCTGGCAGACGGAAACGCCAGTCGCTCTGTTCCACGTGGAACAGGGCCGTATCACCCAGACCCACGACCATCGGGAGTGAAGGCATTGAGCGAAGAAAATACGAATACCTACGACTCAACGAGCATTAAGGTGCTGAAAGGCCTGGATGCCGTCCGTAAACGTCCTGGTATGTACATTGGTGACACCGACGATGGCAGCGGTCTGCACCACATGGTCTTCGAGGTAGTCGACAACTCCATCGATGAAGCGCTCGCTGGCCACTGTGACGACATCAGCATCATTATCCACCCGGATGAATCCATCACCGTTCGCGACAACGGTCGTGGCATCCCGGTAGACGTGCACAAAGAAGAAGGCGTTTCGGCAGCCGAGGTCATCATGACCGTGCTGCACGCCGGCGGTAAGTTCGACGACAACTCCTACAAAGTATCCGGCGGTCTGCACGGTGTAGGTGTTTCGGTGGTCAACGCCCTGTCCGAAGAGCTGGTCCTGACCGTTCGCCGCAGCGGCAAGATTTGGGAACAGACGTACATTCACGGCGTTCCGAAAGAGCCGATGAAAATTGTTGGTGAGAGCGAAACCACCGGCACCCAGATCCACTTCAAACCGTCCGATCTGACCTTCAAGAATATCCACTTCAGCTGGGACATCCTGGCCAAGCGGATTCGTGAACTGTCCTTCCTCAACTCCGGTGTCGGTATCGTCCTCAAGGATGAGCGCAGCGGCAAGGAAGAGCTGTTCAAGTATGAAGGTGGCCTGCGTGCGTTCGTTGAATACCTGAACACCAACAAGACTCCGGTCAACCAGGTGTTCCACTTCAACATCCAGCGCGAAGACGGCATCGGCGTGGAAATCGCCCTGCAGTGGAACGACAGCTTCAACGAGAACCTGTTGTGCTTCACCAACAACATTCCACAGCGCGATGGCGGTACTCACTTGGTGGGTTTCCGCTCCGCACTGACGCGTAACTTGAACACCTACATCGAAGCGGAAGGTCTGGCGAAGAAGCACAAGGTCGCGACCACCGGTGACGATGCCCGTGAAGGCTTGACCGCAATCATTTCGGTGAAAGTCCCGGATCCGAAGTTCAGCTCCCAGACCAAAGACAAGCTGGTGTCTTCCGAAGTGAAGACCGCGGTCGAACAGGAAATGGGCAAGTACTTCTCCGACTTCCTGCTGGAAAACCCGAACGAAGCCAAATTGGTCGTCGGCAAGATGATCGACGCGGCTCGCGCTCGTGAAGCGGCGCGTAAAGCCCGTGAGATGACCCGTCGCAAAGGCGCGCTGGATATCGCCGGCCTGCCGGGCAAACTGGCTGACTGCCAGGAAAAAGACCCTGCCCTGTCAGAACTGTACCTCGTGGAAGGTGACTCTGCTGGCGGCTCCGCCAAGCAGGGTCGCAACCGCCGGACCCAGGCCATCCTGCCGTTGAAAGGCAAGATCCTGAACGTCGAGAAGGCGCGCTTCGACAAGATGATCTCTTCGCAAGAAGTGGGCACCTTGATCACCGCGCTGGGCTGCGGCATCGGCCGCGACGAGTACAACATCGCCAAGCTGCGTTACCACAACATCATCATCATGACCGATGCTGACGTCGACGGTTCGCACATCCGTACCCTGCTGCTGACCTTCTTCTTCCGTCAGTTGCCGGAACTGATCGAGCGCGGCTACATCTATATCGCTCAGCCGCCGCTGTACAAGGTCAAGAAAGGCAAGCAAGAGCAGTACATCAAAGACGACGACGCCATGGAAGAGTACATGACGCAGTCGGCCCTGGAAGACGCGAGCCTGCACCTGAACGAGGATGCTCCGGGTATTTCCGGACCTGCCCTTGAGCGTCTCGTGAACGACTTCCGTCTGGTAATGAAGACTCTCAAGCGTCTGTCGCGACTGTACCCACAGGAACTGACCGAGCACTTCATCTATCTGCCTGCTGTCAGTCTGGAGCAATTGTCTGATCACGCAGCGATGCAGAATTGGATGGCCCAGTACGAAGTCCGTCTGCGCACTGTCGAGAAGTCTGGCCTGGTCTACAAAGCCAGCCTGCGTGAAGACCGTGAACGTAACGTCTGGCTGCCAGAGGTCGAACTGATCTCCCACGGCTTGTCGAACTACGTCACCTTCAACCGCGACTTCTTCGGCAGCAACGATTACAAAACCGTTGTATCCCTGGGCGCTCAACTGAGCACCTTGCTGGACGACGGTGCGTACATCCAGCGTGGCGAGCGCAAAAAGCCGGTCACCGAGTTCAAGGAAGCCCTTGAATGGCTGATGGCTGAAAGCACCAAGCGTCACACCATCCAGCGATACAAAGGTCTGGGCGAAATGAACCCGGATCAGCTGTGGGAAACCACCATGGACCCAAGCCAGCGCCGGATGCTCAAAGTGACCATCGAAGACGCCATTGGCGCAGACCAGATCTTCAACACCCTGATGGGTGATGCGGTCGAACCTCGTCGTGACTTCATCGAAAGCAACGCCTTGGCGGTGTCTAACCTGGATTTCTAATCCAGCAGCTGACTGCTAATTGAAAAAGGCCAACGCTCAGCGTTGGCCTTTTTTTATACCTTCAAAGATGATCGCAGAGCCAAACACATCGCAAATCGCAGGCATAAAAAAACCGGCTATATCAGCCGGTTTTTTTGCGCCCGAAAAAAACTTATGCACCATTTCCGGAGTTTTATGAGTTTAAGAAATATATATATAAATCATAAAGATACGATCACAAAACGTTAATTTTCGGTAAAACGGTACACAGGTTATCCACAGAATCTCAGACAGCCACTTGATCGTTGGCCGAGGGGGCAGCTGGGGCGGCTGGCAGCGAACCCATTTCCCGCTGCATCTGTTCGTTCCAGCTCTGCACACGGTCATTCAGATCGGCAATGGCGCGCGGCCCACTGCCCACGGCGTACATCGGCTCGCCAATGATCACGGTGATGACGCCCTGCTTCTTCGCCCAACCGGTTTTCGGCCAGAACTTGCCGGCATTGTGCGCAATCGGCAGGACTGGAAGTGCGGCATTGACCGCCAATGCGGTGCCACCGCGTGAGAACTTGCCGATGGTGCCATAAGGAACGCGAGTCCCTTCGGGGAAGATCAGCACCCAGACGCCATCCTTCAGCAATTCATGTCCCTTCTTCGCCACATGCTTGAGCGCAGCTTTCGGATTGTCGCGGTCGATAGCGATCGGTCGCAACATGGCCATGGCCCAGCCGAAGAATGGCACGAACAGCAATGAGCGCTTGAGCACTTGGCTCAATGGCTCGAAGTAGGCAGAGAGAAAGAAGGTCTCCCAGGTGCTCTGGTGGTTCGACTGAATCACGCAGGGCTGGTCAGGCACGTTCTCGGCGCCCCTTACTTCGTAGCTGATGCCCAGAAAGACTTTGCTCAGCCACAAGGCGCAACGGCACCAGTACACATTGATGAAGCGATACCGCGCCTTGAACGGCAGAAACGGCGCGATTAAAAAGCTCAGGCTGCACCAAAGCAAGGAGCTGGTGCCCAGCAGCAGGTAAAAGAGGAAGGTTCTGATGGCCTGCAGTATCGACATGGCGACATTTACCGTTGCGGGCACTGCCCGCCTATTCAAGCGCACTCCCGATCAATCCTTGGTCAGGAACAATCGAAGCACTCTAATTGTGGATAAGTTCTGCGGCAATCGCCGCAAGATCGTCAAAAATCAAGGTGCCCACCGGCAGGGTCTTGCCCAGAGTCTTTTCGCCTTTCCCGGTCTTTACCAAAACTGGCTGAGAGTCGACGGCTTTGGCGGCTTCCAGGTCACCAAGGGTATCGCCGACGAACCATAGATGAGTCAGCGATACGTTGTAATGAGCGGCGATGGTTTTCAACATCCCGGGTTTTGGCTTGCGGCAATCGCAGCCGTCGTCCGGCCCGTGCGGGCAGTAGACAATCAGCCCGACCTCGCCGCCCTGCTCCGCCACCAACGAACGCAAGCGCTCGTGCATAGCGTCCAGGGTAGCGATGTCGTAATAGCCGCGAGCGATGCCCGACTGGTTGGTAGCCACCGCCACCGTCCAGCCGGCCTTGCTCAACTGCGCGATGGCTTCGATCGAACCGGGGAGCGGAATCCACTCCTCCACCGACTTGATGTAAGCGTCGGAGTCGTAATTGATCACCCCGTCCCGATCGAGAATCAGCAGTTTCAACAGCAGTCCCTCAGCCCAGCATCGAAATGTCGGCAACGCCGAGGAACAGTCCACGCAGGCGCGCCAGCAATGCGTAACGGTTGGCGCGGACCTTGGCGTCTTCAGCGTTGACCATCACGGCCTCGAAGAACGCATCCACCGGCTCGCGCAAGGCAGCCAGACGGGCCAGCGATTCGCTGTACTGACGGGCAGCGGCCATCGGCTGTACAGCCTGGTCAGCCTGCTGGATCGCCGAGTACAGGGAGAACTCGTTGGCGTTGTCGAAGTACTTGGCTTCCACGACCGAAGGAATGGAGCCATCGACCTTGCTCAGCAAGTTCGAAACGCGTTTGTTCACTGCGGCCAGGGCTGCGGCTTCCGGCAATTTGCGGAACGCTTCCACGGCTTGTACGCGCTGATCGAAGTCCAGCGCCGAACCCGGCTTCAGGGCACGGACCGACAGGTAAGTCCCGACATCCACGCCTTCGTCTTCGTAACGGGCACGCAGACGGTCGAAGATGAATTCCAGCACCGAATCGTTGAGGCCGGCAGCCTTGACCTTGGTACCGAACGCATTCACGGCGAATGCCACGGCGTCGTTCAGGTCGAGATCGAGCTTCTTGTCGATCAGGATGCGCAACACGCCGAGTGCAGCACGACGCAGGGCGTACGGGTCTTTGCTGCCGGTTGGCAGCATGCCGATGCCGAAGATACCGACCAGGGTATCGAGCTTGTCGGCGATGGCCACGGCCGCACCGGTCAGGGTGGTCGGGAGTTCAGCACCGGCACCGCGCGGCATGTACTGCTCGTTCAGGGCCAGTGCGACTTCTTCCGGCTCGCCGTCGTTGAGGGCGTAGTAGTAACCGGCGACGCCTTGCATCTCCGGGAACTCACCGACCATCTCGGTCGCCAGATCGCACTTGGACAGCAGGCCGGCACGGGAAGCCCAGGCTGCGTTGCCGCCAATGCGTTGCGCGATGAACGCGGCCAGTTTGGAAACGCGCTCGGCCTTGTCGTAGACGCTGCCGAGTTTTTCCTGGAACACCACGTTCTGCAGGCGCAGGTTGAAGTCTTCGAGTTTCTGCTTCTTGTCTTGCTTGAAGAAGAACTCGGCGTCGGTCAGGCGTGGACGAACCACTTTCTCGTTACCGGCGATGATCTGTTGCGGGTCTTTGCTTTCGATGTTGGCCACAGTGATGAAACGTGGCAGCAACTTGCCGTCGGCATCCAGCAGGCAGAAGTACTTCTGGTTGTCCTGCATGGTGGTGATCAGGGCTTCTTGTGGCACGTCGAGGAAACGTTCCTCGAACGAGCACACCAGCGGCACCGGCCATTCGACCAGCGCGGTCACTTCGTCGAGCAAGGCTGGAGGAACGATGGCAGTACCTTCCTGCATCGTCGCCAGCTCTTCGGTGCGTTTGCTGATCAGCTCGCGACGCTCGTTGGCATCGGCCAGTACGTAGGCGGCACGCAGGTCGCTCAGGTAATTGGCCGGCGAAGTGATACGCACGCTTTCCGGGTGATGGAAGCGGTGACCACGGGAATCACGACCGGACTTCTGGGCGAGGATCGTGCAATCGATGACCTGGTCACCGAGCAGCATTACCAGCCATTGGGTCGGACGAACGAATTCTTCCTTGCGAGCACCCCAGCGCATGCGCTTGGGGATCGGCAGGTCGTTCAGCGAATCTTCAACGATGGTCGGCAGCAGGCTCGCAGTCGGCTTGCCGGCGATGCTTTGGCTGTAACGCAGTTTCGGGCCGCTTTGATCGATTTCGCTCAGGTCGACGCCGCATTTCTTGGCGAAGCCCAGTGCTGCTTGAGTCGGGTTGCCTTCGGCATCGAACGCGGCCTGACGTGGCGGGCCGTCGAGGTTGATGCTGCGATCCGGCTGCTGAGTCGCCAGCGAGGTGATCAGCACAGCCAGACGACGTGGTGCGGCGTAGACGGTTTTGGTCTCGTAGTTCAGGCCCGCGGCTTGCAAGCCCTTGTCGATACCGGCCAGGAACGCGTCGGCCAGGGTGTTCAGGGCTTTGGGTGGCAGTTCTTCGGTGCCCAGTTCAACCAGAAAATCTTGAGCACTCATTGTGCAGCCTCCAGCTTGGCCAGTACTTCGTCACGCAGGTCCGGGGTCGCCATCGGGAAGCCCAGCTTGGCGCGAGCCAGCAGGTAGGCTTGCGCAACGGAACGCGCCAGGGTGCGCACACGCAGGATGTATTGCTGACGCGCGGTCACCGAGATCGCCCGGCGCGCATCCAGCAGGTTGAAGGTATGGGAGGCCTTCAACACCATTTCGTAGCTCGGCAATGGCAGCGGCTGGTCGAGTTCGATCAGGCGCTTGGCTTCGCTTTCGTAGAAGTCGAACAGTTCGAACAGCTTCTCGACGTTGGCGTGTTCGAAGTTGTAGGTCGACTGCTCCACTTCGTTCTGGTGGAACACGTCGCCGTAAGTCACTTTACCGAACGGACCGTCAGCCCAGACCAGGTCGTAGACCGAGTCCACGCCTTGCAGGTACATGGCCAGACGTTCCAGACCGTAAGTGATCTCGCCGGTCACCGGGTAGCACTCGATGCCGCCCGCTTGCTGGAAGTAAGTGAACTGCGTCACTTCCATGCCGTTGAGCCAGACTTCCCAGCCCAGACCCCAGGCGCCCAGTGTCGGCGATTCCCAGTTGTCTTCGACGAAGCGGATGTCGTGGACCAACGGGTCCAGGCCGACGTGCTTGAGGGAGCCCAGGTACAGTTCCTGGAAGTTATCCGGGTTCGGCTTCAGGACTACCTGGAACTGGTAGTAGTGCTGCAGACGATTCGGGTTTTCGCCGTAGCGGCCGTCAGTCGGGCGACGACTGGGCTGCACATAAGCGGCGTTCCAGGTTTCCGGGCCAATGGCGCGCAGGAATGTAGCGGTGTGGAAAGTGCCGGCGCCTACTTCCATATCGTAGGGCTGAAGTACCACACAACCTTGCTCGGCCCAGTATTGCTGGAGGGCGAGGATCAAGTCTTGGAAGGTACGCACGGCTGGCGTAGGCTGGCTCACGAAATTCACCTGTTTCTTGGGCTGCGATTTAAAGAGCGGGAGTATACCCGATTCGGTCCTGCGCACGCCCCCTGGAGCCTTATGCCACGCTGCTTTTGGTGTTCCGAAGATCCGCTGTACATGGCTTATCACGATCAGGAGTGGGGCACGCCGCTACGCGATGCGCAGGGTTTGTTCGAGTTGCTTTTGCTCGAAGGGTTCCAGGCCGGCCTTTCCTGGATCACCGTGCTGCGAAAACGTGAGCGATATCGCGAGGTATTGTTCGGCTTCGACGTACAACGGGTGGCGCAGATGAGCGACGCGGAAATCGATGAATTGATGCTCGATCCGGGCATTATTCGCAATCGCCTCAAACTCAACGCCGCCCGACGCAACGCCCAGGCCTGGCTGGCGCTGGAGGACCCGGTAACGTTTCTCTGGTCCTTCGTCGGCGGCACGCCTGTGATCAATCATTTCAAGGATCGCACCGAAGTGCCGGCGGTCACGCCGACGGCGGTGGAGATGAGCAAAGGCTTGAAAAAGGCCGGCTTCACGTTCGTCGGTCCGACCATTTGCTACGCGATGATGCAGGCCTCGGGCATGGTCATGGACCACACGCAAGACTGCGACCGCTACGCTCAGCTCGCCAACGGCGGTTAGAATGGCCGCCTCGCGCACAGCACAAGATCAGGAGTGACCTGTGGATAAGTTTAAAGGCGCCTTGCTGGTAGGCGCTCTGCGGCTGTTTGCCCTGCTCCCGTGGCGGGCAGTGCAAGCCGTGGGCTCGGCCATTGGCTGGGTCATGTGGAAAACACCCAACCGTTCCCGCGATGTGGTGCGGATCAACCTCGCCAAGTGCTTCCCCGAAATGGACCCGGCTGAACGCGAGCGTCTGGTCGGCCAGAGTCTGAAAGACATCGGCAAGTCCCTGACCGAAAGCGCCTGCGCCTGGATCTGGCCGGCTCAGCGTTCGATCGATCTGGTGCGTGAAGTCGAAGGGCTCGATGTGTTGAAGGACGCCCTCGCCTCCGGCAAGGGCGTGGTCGGCATCACCAGCCACCTGGGTAATTGGGAAGTGTTGAACCACTTCTATTGCAACCAGTGCAAACCGATCATTTTCTACCGACCGCCGAAACTGAAAGCGGTGGATGATCTGCTGCGCAAACAGCGGGTGCAATTGGGTAACCGCGTGGCCGCTTCCACCAAGGAAGGCATCCTCAGCGTCATCAAGGAAGTGCGCAAAGGTGGTGCAGTGGGTATTCCCGCTGACCCGGAACCAGCCGAATCCGCTGGGATATTCGTACCTTTTTTCGCCACCCAGGCGCTGACCAGCAAGTTCGTACCGAACATGCTCGCCGGCGGTAAAGCGGTCGGCGTGTTCTTGCATGCCCTGCGCCTGCCGGACGGTTCAGGTTACAAGGTGATCCTGGAAGCCGCGCCCGAAGCCATGTACAGCACCGATACCGAAACGTCGTGCGCAGCCATGAGCCAGGTGGTCGAGCGGTATGTGCGGGCCTATCCGAGCCAGTACATGTGGAGCATGAAGCGCTTCAAGAAGCGGCCACCCGGTGAAGAGCGTTGGTATTGAGTTGATTGGCATGATCTGTGGATAACTTGTAGGAGCAAGGCTTGCCCGCGAAAGCGATATAGCATCCAGCATCAATGTTGAATGTAATGACCTCTTCGCGGGCAAGCCTCGCTCCCACAGGGGGCAGGTTATCCACAACGGTTCATACAAGGGCGCAAAAGATGTCCGAACACCGCAAATCGTTTCGCATCAAGATCACTCACGAAAGCTTCGGCGAATGCCTCGGTCAGACACGTAACCTGTCGGCCACGGGTGTCTACGTCAAGCATCCCGGCTTGTCGTCGTTGCCTAAAGGCGCGGTGGTTTTTGGACAGGTGCAGGGCTTGCCCACCGGTGCGCCACGCGTGCGCATGGAAGTGGTGCTGGTCGACGCCGATGGCATCGGCCTGCGTTACCTCTGATCAGTGCGCCTGACGCTCAAGCTTCTTCAGAAACACCGTCATCTCCTTCTCTGCCTGCTTGTCGCCATGCGCACGGGCGGCTTCCAGACCCTGCTCCCACGCCTGACGCGCAGCTGGAAAGTCGGCCAGTGCCAGATGGGCCTTGCCTAACAACTTCCAGGCCGCCGAATATTTCGGATCGAACTCGACGCAACGCTGAAAATGCTCGGCGGCCTTGGCGTGTTCTCCAAGATCCAGATAACCCTTGCCCAGGCCGAAGCGCAGCAATGAGTTATCCACACCCTTGGCGAGCATTTTTTCCAGGGATTCGAGCATGGGGGGTTCCTTGTTGAGGTGTGTCAGGCGTTGATCTGTTTTAGTGAGGCCGCCTTCGCGAGCAGGCTCGCTCCCACAGTTGATCTTCAGTGAACACGAATTTGGTGTGCGGCGAAAATCCCACTGTGGGAGCGAGCC
>NZ_JASCOM010000569.1:0-382 GCF_029959925.1 Pseudomonas sp. PS02303 | reverse complement strand
CGGCCAGAAGCAGTCACTCGAACGAGGTTTTTACCTGATCGGTAGGAGGCATTAAAGACAGCTATGACACTTTCCAAAGGCGACTTCATAAAACTAACCCACGTCGATTCTACGAAGGCTGTGTATGTTGATTGGATAAATGCTCGTGATGCGGCGCCTGGGGATATCGCAGTCGTCAAAGAAACTTTTAGTACGGAGTCCGGACTCATCATCCGTCTACTGTGCGAGCCCCGGTCGGGCTTTCAAGAATGGTGCACCACATTTTATGAAGCCGATTTGACCTACGAACTGTTGCTCGTAAAACCAATTCACGATGACTAAGCTTGAAAGTCCGCTTCGGGTTATGGATTCCTGCCTCTCGCGAAAGGCAGGATTCGGCCAA
>NZ_JASCOM010000568.1:0-383 GCF_029959925.1 Pseudomonas sp. PS02303 | reverse complement strand
GGCCAGACCTTTTGCCCCGACATGATCGGCACCATCAGCGGCCAGAGCTTTTGCTCCGACGTGATCGGCACCATCAGCGGCCAGACCTTTTGCTCCAACATGATCGGCACCATCAGCGGCCAGACCTTTTGCCCCGACATGATCGGCACCATCAGCGGCCAGAGCTTTTGCCCCGACGTGATCGGCACCATCAGCGGCCAGACCTTTTGCCCCGACATGATCGGCACCATCAGCGGCCAGACCTTTTGCCCCGACATGATCGGCGCCATCAGCGGCCAGAGCTTTTGCTCCAACATGATCGGCACCATCAGCGGCCAGACCTTTTGCTCCGACGTGATCGGCACCATCAGCGGCCAGAGCTTTTGCTCCAACATGATCGGCAC
>NZ_JASCOM010000567.1:0-383 GCF_029959925.1 Pseudomonas sp. PS02303 | reverse complement strand
AAAACGTCACCAGCGACGTCACCCACAACAAAGACGATTTCCATCAGGGCTACCGCAACACCTTCCTTGCCACCCCGTGGGACGCGCACTTCCGCCCTGCCCTCGAACACCCGAAACCGAAAGTCCTGGGCAGCCAGACCGCCATCGTCACCGGCCCGCCCGGCGAAGAAATCCACTGCGACCAATACGGCCGCGTCAAAGTGCAATTCCACTGGGACCGCGACGGCCAGGCCAACGACACCACCAGCTGCTGGCTACGCGTCGCCACCGGCTGGGCCGGCAGTGCCTACGGCGGCATCGCCATCCCGCGCGTCGGCATGGAAGTCCTCGTCACCTTCCTCGAAGGCGACCCCGACCAACCGCTGATCACCGGCTGCCTGTTC
>NZ_JASCOM010000566.1:0-425 GCF_029959925.1 Pseudomonas sp. PS02303 | reverse complement strand
GCGCATTCTGGTTGGTTGCGTACCCCAGCCAAGGCCACGAGATGCTGTTTGATGCCCATACCCGTTCGTTTGGAGCGTTGGGTGGCGTGCCACGTCGCGGCATCTACGACAACATGAAAACGGCTGTCGACAAGGTCAACAAAGGCAAAGGCCGCACGGTCAACGCCCGGTTTTCCGTGATGTGCGCGCACTATCTGTTCGATCCGGACTTCTGCAACGTGGCCTCTGGCTGGGAGAAAGGCATCGTCGAAAAGAACGTGCAGGACAGCCGGAGACGAATCTGGCTCGATGCTCAAAACTGCATGTTCCATACCTTCGAGGAGCTGAACGTCTGGCTCGGCCAACGCTGTCGTACGCTCTGGGCCGAACTTGTACATCCGCAGTACAACGGTTTGACGGTGGCAGAAGTCCTGGAGCTGGAGCAG
>NZ_JASCOM010000565.1:0-428 GCF_029959925.1 Pseudomonas sp. PS02303 | reverse complement strand
AAGAAGATCCCGCTCAAGTCCAACGTCGATGACGCGCTGACCAACCCGGAAACCAGCAGCATCCAGAAAGTCATCGTGTGCAAGCGCACCGGTGGCAACATCAAGTGGAACCAGCATCGCGACATCTGGTACGAAGACCTGATGAAAGTGGCGGGCAGTGTCTGCGCGCCGAAAGAGATGGGTGCTGAAGAAGCGCTGTTCATCCTTTACACCTCCGGTTCGACTGGCAAGCCCAAGGGCGTGCAGCACACCACCGGCGGTTACTTGCTGTACGCCGCCATGACCCACGAGCGCGTGTTCGACTACCGCCCGGGCGAAGTTTACTGGTGCACCGCCGACGTCGGCTGGGTCACTGGCCACAGCTATATCGTCTACGGCCCATTGGCCAACGGCGCGACCACGCTGCTGTTCGAAGGCGTGCCGAACTA
>NZ_JASCOM010000564.1:0-455 GCF_029959925.1 Pseudomonas sp. PS02303 | reverse complement strand
CCGGGTGGCGAAGATCGTCGACAAGCACAAGGTCAACATCCTCTACACCGCACCGACCGCGATCCGCGCGATGATGGCGTCGGGTCAAGCCGCTGTTGAAGGTGCTGATGGCAGCAGTTTGCGCCTGTTGGGTTCGGTGGGTGAGCCGATCAACCCGGAAGCCTGGGACTGGTACTACAAGAATGTGGGCAAGTCCCGTTGCCCGATCGTCGACACCTGGTGGCAGACCGAAACCGGCGGCAACATGATGAGCCCGCTGCCGGGCGCCCACGCCCTCAAGCCGGGTTCGGCGGCACGTCCGTTCTTCGGTGTGGTGCCAGCGCTGGTCGACAACCTGGGCAACATCATCGAAGGCGTGGCCGAGGGCAACCTGGTGATTCTCGATTCGTGGCCAGGCCAGGCGCGCACGCTGTACGGCGACCATGACCGCTTCGTCGACACCTACTTCAAGACCT
>NZ_JASCOM010000563.1:0-456 GCF_029959925.1 Pseudomonas sp. PS02303 | reverse complement strand
CTGCATGTTCCATACCTTCGAGGAGCTGAACGTCTGGCTCGGCCAACGCTGTCGTACGCTCTGGGCCGAACTTGTACATCCGCAGTACAACGGTTTGACGGTGGCAGAAGTCCTGGAGCTGGAGCAGGCTGAAATGATGCCGATGCCGACGGCCTTTGATGGCTACGTCGAACGCACCGTCCGTGTCTCTAGCACCTGCCTGATCAGCGTGGCGCGCAATCGTTATTCGGTACCTTGCGAGCGTGTTGGTCAGTGGGTCAGCAGCCGTTTGTACCCTTCGCGGATCGTGGTCATTGCCGACGAAACGGTGATCGCCAGCCATGAGCGCCTCTTTGATCGAGATCAGGTCAGTTTTGACTGGCAGCACTACATCCCACTCATCGAACGCAAGCCTGGTGCACTGCGCAATGGCGCGCCATTTGCTGATCTGCCAAAACCGTTACGGCTTCTCAAACG
>NZ_JASCOM010000562.1:0-507 GCF_029959925.1 Pseudomonas sp. PS02303 | reverse complement strand
CAACGCCGACCTGACTATCGCCAACGGCACATTGACGGCCGTGAGCAGCAGCGACGGCGGAATTACCTGGACGGCGACCTTCACGCCGACCGCCAGCATCAACGACACAACCAACCTGATCACCCTGAACAACACCGGGGTCAGCGACCTGGCGGGCAACGCCGGCAGCGGCACTACCGATTCGAACAACTACGCCATCGACACCGTGCGGCCAACGGCAACCATCGTGGTGGCGGACACCGCATTGAGAATCGGCGAAACCTCGCTGGTCACCATCACCTTCTCTGAGGCGGTCAGCGGCTTCACCAACGCCGACCTGACGATTGCCAACGGCACGTTGACGGCCGTGAGCAGCAGCGATGGCGGCATCACCTGGACCGCGACCTTTACCCCGAGCGCCAGCATCAACGATACGACCAACCTGGTCACCCTGAACAACACCGGCATCGCGGATCTGGCGGGCAACGCCGGCAGCGGCACTACCGATTCCAACAACTACGCCATCGA
>NZ_JASCOM010000561.1:0-520 GCF_029959925.1 Pseudomonas sp. PS02303 | reverse complement strand
CGACCTTTACCCCGAGCGCCAGCATCAACGATACGACCAACCTGGTCACCCTGAACAACACCGGCATCGCGGATCTGGCGGGCAACGCCGGCAGCGGCACTACCGATTCCAACAACTACGCCATCGACACGGTGCGTCCGACGGCCACGATTGTGCTGGCCGATACCACCCTGACCGCGGGCGAAACCTCGCTGGTGACCATCACCTTCTCCGAGGCCGTCAGTGGTTTCACCAACGCTGACCTGACGATTGCCAATGGCACGTTGACGGCTGTGAGCAGCAGCGACGGTGGCATCACCTGGACCGCGACCTTCACGCCCACCGTCGGCGTGAATGACCTGACCAACGTCATCACCCTGGCCAATACCGGCGTGGCCGACCTTGCCGGCAACACCGGCAGCGGCACCACCGATTCCAACAACTACGCCATCGATACATTGCGTCCAACAGCAACCATCGTGGTGGCGGACACCGCATTGAGAATCGGTGAGACCTCGCTGGTGACCATCACTTTCTCCGA
>NZ_JASCOM010000560.1:0-525 GCF_029959925.1 Pseudomonas sp. PS02303 | reverse complement strand
CGCGATGACGGTCTGACATTCAACATCTCTGTTGCCTGGCACTCCGCTATCGCGAGCAGGCTCGCTCCCACAGTTTGATTGGTGATACCGCAGCCTTTGCGCTCGACTCCACTCCCCTTGTGGGAGTGAGCCTGCTCGCGATGTCGGTCTGAAATTTGACATCTTTGTTGCCTGGCACTCCGCTTTCGCGAGCAGGCTCGCTCCCACAGTTTGATTGGTGATACCGCAGCCTTTGCGCTCGACTCCACTCCCCTTGTGGGAGTGAGCCTGCTCGCGATGACGGTCTGACATTCAACATCTCTGTTACCTGGCACTCCGCTTTCGCGAGCAGGCTCGCTCCCACAGTTTGATTGGTGATACCGCAGCCTTTGCGCTCGACTCCACTCCCCTTGTGGGAGCGAGCCTGCTCGCGATATCGGTCTGACATTCAACATCTCTGTTGCCTGGCACTCCGCTATCGCGAGCAGGCTCGCTCCCACAGTTTGATTGGTGATACCGCAGCCTTTGCGCTCGACTCCACTTCCC
>NZ_JASCOM010000055.1:0-32584 GCF_029959925.1 Pseudomonas sp. PS02303 | reverse complement strand
CACGCTGCATGTAGGTCGTCGCGAAGCAGACCGGAGGGCAGTGTCCCCGGATGGATACCGGAGCGAAGGTACGCCGAGCCTTAGCGAGGGGCCGGACGCTTGGGGCGAGACTTTTTGGTTCCTTTTGGCTGGGCCGGCACTCCGGGCGTTTGACAAAAGGGACTCGCCGTAAGGGCGAAACCGCCAGCCGCCGTTACCGCAAAAATGGATATGCACACAACCACCAAGAACATGGTCGGCCCAAAGGCCGCCAAAAGCGACCCACCACACTCAGTGAGCCGTAACCCGCTGGCGCATCCCGGAGTTACCGGGCGACAACGCCAACGCCAATTGCGTCCGATTATGCATATGCGTCAACCGCAACACCTGCGACACATACAACTTCACCGTGTTCTCGGTAATCCCCAACTCACAGGCAATCTGATAATTGGTCTGCCCCTTCCCCACCAACCGCGCCACATCCAGCTGCCGGGGCGACAACTGATTGAAAATCGCCGGGATCTCCACCCGATCCACATCACTGACATCAGCCCCGGAAGAATCCGCCCCCTGCGGACCACGCCGCACCTTATCCAGATCCTGATACAAATCATCGATCGACTCAGTCAGGTACTGCAGCTTCTGATTCAAATGCCCCAACTGCAGGTTCTTCTGCCGATCTTGCAACGCCACCTCTTGTCGCTGAACCCCTTCGAGCAACTCATCGAGATCAATCGGCTTCTGGTAATAATCGGCAATCCCTGCCCGCAAGGCCTTGATCACATCCTGCTTGTCCGCACGCCCAGTCAGCATGATCGCCTCGAAGGCCCGGTGCTTGCCGGACATCCGCTGCAACTCCTTCACCAGCTCAATCCCGTCCATGTCAGGCATATGCAAATCACACAGCACCAGGCCGATTTGCAGGTCCTCGCCGTAACGGGAAATGGCTTGCTTGCCCGATTCACAGGGAACGCAGCGATAGCCGCTCGCCTCCAGAAACTCGCAAAGTTCTTCAACAATCAACGCCTGATCATCAACCACGAGGACTTTTACTGCCGAGGTGAATTTGTTCACGCGCCACTCCATGCTCGGTCTACAGCTGACCGTTCCTGTACGAAAGCCACTGGCCGTACGACTATCAATCTGAAAAGTAGACGCACTTTCCGACTATGTACATAGGGGGGATGGAACAACATGACTAGCGAATCCAAAGCAGGGCCAATGAAAAACCCATCAGCACGAACGGCGCAAATGGCTGCTTTTTTGACAGCCCAGGGCCTAAATATCGAAGACGCTCCCTAACCCGTTGACTCATATGAGGCCATACTTTTGGCGCGAGCAGCAGCCAGCACACGCTGGCCAGCGCGGCCCCGACAAAGCTGCCCAGCAGATGCATTCCGTCCGTCGCCAAACCCAAGGCTGTCATTAATTTCACATCCCCGGCGCCCAATCGCCTCAGCGCGTAACCGGGCAACGTGAAGGCCAGTGCCAGAAAAGCAGCCCAGCCGCCCTGCGCCCCTTCTGCCCCCAGCCAAGTGGTGTCGGTCCATAGCAGAAACGCCAACGCCAACACCCCCGCGCCAAGGGTCAACGAGTTGGCAATGTGCTTTTCACGGGCATCCTGCGCTGCGCAAAGCGTCAGCCAGATCAGTAGGACAAAAGTTTGCATTGCGTAAAAAAAGTCCCTTTTGGCTGAATGATTCTATGCTGATATTACGCAGTGACAGTCAGGGTAGACGCAGTCATGAATTCGAGCCTCCCCCGCCAGCAAAAAGGCGCCGTAGCGATTGAGTTCGCCTTGGTGTTCGTGATTTTTTTCGCTGTGTTTTACGCCATTGTCAGTTACAGCCTGCCGCTGTTGCTGATGCAGTCGTTCAACCAGTCGACCGCCGAAGCGGTGCGGCGCAGCGTAGCGGTGGACCCGGGCACGCCCGGTTACGCCGCCAACGTCCAAGCCACAGCCTCAGCCGAACTGACCCGGCAACTGGCGTGGATTCCCGCCGCACTGAACTTCAATGTCGCCACCGATTCGACCATCACCTTCGTCGGCGGCATGCTCAAGGTCAACATCGATTACCCCACCACCAAACTCAACCAGGTGCTGCCGTTTCTGGTGCTGCCGGGCATCGGCGCGGTGCCTAACCTGCCGACGACCCTCTCGGCCAGTTCGAGCCTGCAATTTTGAATTCCGGGGAAAAACTCTTCGGGCGCCTGCTCAACCGCCAATCGCCACCACCTCAGGTTGCGCCGGACACCCTGAGCGTGCCGAGTGTCGGCTTGCAGGTGCACCTGGATGGCGAAGGCCGGGTGCTGCACCTGACCGGCCCATTGCGCCATACGCTCGCCCCGCAACGGCTCTCCACACAGGCACCACCGCTGCTCGATTACCTGATGCCCCACAGCAGCCTGGTCATCGAAGGTATCCCCGCCGACTGGCAAGGCCAAATCCTCGACCTGGACTTTCACAGCGTCAGCGGGCACCCACTGCACCTGCGCGGCTGGGTCCTTCCACTGGCGGACAACTGGCTGTTGCAGTTGCTGGACATCAGCGATGTGTTGGTTGAACGTCGGCAATCGTGCCGCCGCGAACAGAACCAGCTTCTCGCGGCCAGGATCAGCGAACAGTTGCGCCTGTGCAGCCTCACCCGTCTGCCCGATGTGTTGCAGGAGCAGCTTCAGGTATTGGCTCAGCGCTTTCACATTCCGTGCATTGCGGTGGCGCTGCTTGATGAGCAGGAACAGGGCTGGCAAATCCATCAGTATTACGCGGCCTTCGATGCACCGATGCTGTGGCAGAACGGACAGCGCCTGGGTTCCGGGCTCGACAGCCTGAACGGTTCTTTTCCGCAACACCTGACACGTGGCGAGCACCCGCGTTTGCAAGAAACCTTCGGGCATGCCGAAGGACTTGCAGTGCCCTATTACGATGCTCACGGCGTGGCCACCTGGTTACTCTGCGGTTTTTACACCGCGCAGCAGCGGGCGCCCGAATTGAACGATGGCGACTGGTTGCAGCTCACCGCCGCCCTCGCCAGCCCCCTGCTGGAACGCTTGCGCGAGCATCGGCATCATTTGCAGCTGGAGCGCCTGGCGTCGCTGCAAGCGCTACTCGGCACCGGTTGGTGGGAAGTGTTCAGCGACAGCGCCGAAATGCAACTGGCCCCTTCGCTGGCCAGCTCGCTGAACCTGGCGAGCCCCCGCCTGACGCTCGGCGAATGGCTCGATCACGTGCACCCTGCCGACCGCGAAGAACTGCGCAGCCGCCTTCACGCCCTGGAGGACGCCGGCACCCCGTTGCTGCTCTGCGTGCGCTGGCACTGTGAGCAAGCGCCCGTCTGGTATCGGCTGCAAGGCCAGGCCATTGGCATGGGTAAAAACCGCCGACTGGTGGGCTTCATGCTCGACATCAGCGACATCAAAAACCAGGAACAGAACGCCGCCACCGCCCATGCCAGACTGGACAACCTGATCGCCTGCTCGCCGGCCGTGATTTACGTGCAGCGCTATGTTGAAGGCGCGCTCTTGCCGACGTTTTTCAGCGCCAGCCTGCTGCCGTTGCTAGGCCTGACACTCGCCGATTGCACCGCAGGAACCTTGATAGAAAGGGTGCATCCAGAAGACCGCGAGCACTATTTCGAGCGCACCCGACGGCTGCTGCGTGAAGGCACGGTGCGCGCCCGTTACCGGTTGCGCGACAGCCGCGGCGAGTACCACTGGCTGCTTGACGAAGCCAAGGTGTTGCGCGACGACCTCGGCCTGCCGGTGGAAGCTGTCGGCTTGTGGCTGGACGTCACCGAAGCGACCCTCGCCACCGAGCAGGTGAAACAGAGCGAAGAGCGCTATCGAATCCTGGTGGAGGACTCCCCGGCGATGATCTGCCGCTATCGCCCGGACCTGACCCTGACCTTCGGCAACCGGCCGCTGGCGACGTATCTGGAATGTCAGCCCGATCAACTGCCCGGCGTGAACCTGGGCCACTGGATGTCGGACGATCAGCGCCAGGCATTCGTGCTGCGACTCAGCCAACTGACGCCGCAAGCCCCGGTCAGTACCGCCGAAATCTATCTGCAACTGCCGGGGCGGGAACACGCCTGGTGGGTCTGGTCGGACCGCGGCGTGTTCGACGCCGAGGGTCGCTTGCTGGAAGTGCAGGCAGTCGGCCGCGACAACACCGAAGTCCGCCGCTCGCAGCAGCAACTCACCCAGAGCGCGAAAATGGCCACCCTCGGCGAAATGGCCACGGGACTCGCTCACGAAATCAATCAGCCGCTGAACGTGATGCGCATGGCCATCGTCAATGTGCTCAAACGCTTGAACAATGGCGACGTGCAGATCGATTACTTGAAAGACAAGCTCAACCGCATCGATTCACAGGTCCAGCGCGCCGCCCGGGTGGTTGATCATATGCGCGTGTTTGGCCGGCGCTCGGACATCGAGCAGCAACCGTTCAACCCGGCCGACGCGATCGAAGGCACGCTGTCGCTGCTCGCCGAAGGCATGCGCGGCAAAGGGGTTGAATTGCGCATCGGCGAGATTGGTTTTGCCGTGCAGGTCCGCGGCTTTATCGACCAGTTGGAGCAAGTGCTGATCAACCTGATGGTCAACGCCCGGGATGCGCTGCTGAGCAAACGCGAAGCCGACCGTGAGTTCAATCCGTGGATTGCGCTATACGCCGAACGGGATGAGCGATGCGTGCGGATATGGGTCGAGGACAACGGTGGCGGGATAGATCCGAGGTTGATGGAGAAGGTTTTCGAGCCGTTTTTCACCACTAAACCGGTGGGCATCGGCACCGGGCTGGGGTTGTCGGTGAGTTACGGCATCATCGAGAACATGGAGGGGCGGCTGAGTGTGCGTAACTCGGAGCAGGGTGCGCTGTTTTGCATTGAGTTGCCGGTGGTCCCGGTGGATCAGATCACCAGCGCCGGCCGCCCGGAGTAACAACTGAGGTTGGCACCGACCTGGATTTTCCCGACCTCGATTCCCAGGGTTTTCACAAGCGTGTCGAGCAGGTTATCCAGCAGCGGACCGAGGATTGATTCAAGTGTCGTCTTCAGCAACAACATCACGCCATTGAGCAGTGTTTTCAATAATTCGAAGGTCGCGGCCAACAGGAAGTTGGGCGTGAATGACGGCGCGTGGACGATCAGGTTCACGTCATTGACGGTTTGCGACAATCCGGAAACCGCGCTGGTAGCAGTCAAGGTGTATGGCGGATCCGACGGGGCCAAACCGACTTTCGGCGGGTTGATGAACGTCGAGGTGGCATTGGCCGGCAGCACGGGACTGTAAATTTGCAGCTCAGCGCCACCGCCGGAAAAGGGTACGCCCGCTTTGCGGATATCGAGCAGGGTGACCGGCGTGACCGTCAGGGGCACGGACGATGAATCCCAGTCCGAATTGACCCGTCCGACACGCAATTCAGCCACGGTGGTCGTGGTGTTCACGGTCAGGCTTTTATTGATTTCGCTGGGGCAGGTGTAATCGGTGACGTAACTGTTGCCGCCACCGGCTTCCAGGCTGACGTCCAGGTTGGGGCTGGGCAACACGTACAAGTCGAGCCCGAGCAGCCCGGTGACCACGGACAAAGTCCCCGTCACCGCGCCAAGCAGACCGGTGACCAATGACAAATCCAATGTCACCAGCACCCGGACTTGAGCGGTGCGCACATAGATTCGATTGGCGCCCAAGGGCGCCATTTTTGCCAGTGCGGGATTGCCCACCGCCGACCACTGCGGGGGTTCGATGACTTTGATCTTTGCGCTGGCCCCGACGCCAAGCCCCAGCAGATTCACCGGAATGGTGCCTGCCACGGCGCTCTTGCTGTTGCCGAGTTCGATAAAGGCCTGCACCAGTTGAAGCGCGTTCACGTTGGCGTTCAGGCCCGCAGACGTGGTGCCTGTCTGCAGTTTCAACAGGTCCCCCAAATGCACTTTGAGCGGGCTGACGACCGCGATGGCCAAGCTGTCGAAACCGGCCTGCACGTCCGCCGTCGCCCCATTGAGTCGCGCCACCGTGGCAGCAGCCTGAAGTAACTGGCCCACGGTGGCATCAGCACCGAGCAGCCCCGTGTAATCGCCTGCCGTGACCTGCAGGTCAATGGCCAACTGGTCCATGTATTTAAGCAAGTTGATGTCGGCGCCCAACAGCCCGTTCCAACTCGCGACAGGCAGGTTGATGGACGCTCCCGCGAGCGCGGAAAGGAAGCCGTTCAACAAATTGACGTCGACCAGGGTGCTGCGAATGGTCAGTTGGGCGACCGGCGGCCCCGGCAGCCCAGCCACCGCAGTGGCGCTGAGGGTGATGGTCGAGTTGGCGGGTGCGCCCCCGAACATTGCGCCGATTCCACCGACGAGACTTTGCGGCACCCCATGGCTGACGATCACGCGGACGGCTTCGCTTTTGCTCGGGTCAACGCCGAAAACCCGAAGGTTGTTGGCGCCGACGGTCAGCGCACCACAGGCAACGGCCAGTGTGCGATCCGCGCCGGGCACGGTGAAATTATTGCGTTGGGCGCTGGCAGTGGCGTAGATGAGCGCGGTTGTACCGACGCCGCAGTCACCGCCACGGGTGGCGGCTTCGAGCGCGGCCATGTCAGCGACGCGCTGCAGGTTGCGCTTTTCCAGGTAGAGCCGGCCGCTGTCGATCACCACCAGCAGGAACACCAGCGCCAATGCGAATGTCAGCGCCGCCATCAAGCCTATCGCCCCCCGTTGCCGGGACGGGCCGCAAAATTGCAAGCGTGGAGACATCATGCACTCCTTTGCCGGTGAACCGTCGGGGGGTTACCTCCATGGAAAAACAGTGTAGACAACGCTGGGCAAGGCTGCTGGCAACAAGCCACCCCACAACCGTTTGTGGGAGCGGGCTTGTGTTTCAGGCTGGGTGGATGGTCAGTGCGGTGGATAGTTGGCGAGGATTCGTGCGACGGTTTCGCGTATCGCATTGCTGCGATCAGCGGGGTTCGTCGTGCGGCTGAGCAGTTGCTCATCACTGCCACGCCACACTAGTTTGCCGTCCTTGCCATCGAGCAAATCGATCTGGATGGTCGCCACTTTGTAACTGACGCTGCGGGTTTCGTTGTACATCGGCGCGCCCCAGTAGCCATTCCATGGATTACCCCAACCGCCGCCATAGTTGGTGGTCACCTGTTGCTGGCGTTCTTCGACGATCAGGTAAGTCTGGACGTCCAAATTACCCTTGCTGCCAGCGGCGGCCGGGCGCAGGCCACGCTGATCCAGTTGATCGGCCACCGATTGACGAATGCGCTGTTCGGTCAGGTCGCTCTTGATCCGTGGGTCGTCGGGGCGATATTGCAGTGCAGGTTCTTTCCAGCTCCAGGTGCGATAGGCGGCGAAGTCGCGGCTGGCATCGAAGTCATTATTGACCTGGTTGGCGGCGCAGGCACTGAGCAGCGCGGCCACAGCCAGTAAAGCGAAACGACGGATCATGATGGTTCTCCGGTTGAAGACATGAACCTGTGAACGCCCTCTCAACGTGAGAAGTTAACTGGGAGGATACGCCGACATGGCCTTTTCCACAGCCTCACGTATCGCATCGGCACGCTCACTCTGACTGCCCCGACTGCCGGTTTCGGCGCTGGCACTCCACACTGGCTGGCCTGTGCCCGCGTCGAACAGATCCACTCGCACCACCACGACCTGTTCCTGATACGTGCGCACGATCGGCACCGTGTTGTACATGCCATAACCGGTGCCGTAGCGGTTGTAGCCGCCATAACCACCGCCGTAATAACCGTAGTCGTCCCGAACCTGGCGCAACCGGGTTTCCAGGTGCAGATCGGCGCTGACAAACAGGTCGGCCGGGCGGGTGTTGTCGTGCAGCGGACGCAGGCCGCGCTGATCGAGGGCGTTGCTGACCGCTTCGGCGACCTGGGCCGAGTCTGCCCAGGCGCTGCCCGGTGGCAGCTGCCCGTTGAGCCAGGCCCAGCTGCGGTAACGCCCATAGTCACGCGGCGGTGCCGGGTAGGCGCTGCGGTCGAAGGTGTTGGCCGCCTGAGCCGGTGCCGGCGGCAAGGGCTTGGAGGTCGCCACATAGGGATTGCTGCCCTGGCAGGCCGCCAACCCGAGACAGATCACCAGTAACCCTGAACGACTTTTCATGTTGCGCTCCGATCAGACCGGCCGACAGATCCAGTGCAAATAGCGCCCAAGCCCGGCAAAGCTCGGGTGACGGCGGTGGGCCAGCTCCATTTCGAGCAAGTCCACGAGTTCGGCGCGGGCCTGGAATTCCACTGGCATGTAGTCGTGGAAAACCCGCACCCCACTCTGGCTTTCGACCTGCCACAGGCCCTCAAGTTGCGCCGCCAGTTCGCGCGGATCGAGAGGTTGCTGCGGGGTCAGGCTCTGCTTCTCGCCGGCCATGTCGTTCTTGCGCATCTTGCGGAAATGGCCTTTGAGCAGGTTGCGGTAGATCAGCGCGTCGCGGTTGTAGAAGGCCAGGGAGAGCCAGCCGTCCTGTTTGGTCAGTTGATGCAGCACCGGCAGGATGGCATGGGGTTCGGCAAGCCATTCCAGCACGGCATGGCACAGCACCAGGTCATAGGGCTCGGTGAGCTGGCCGAGCAATTCCTGCCACGGTGCCTGAATGAACGTGGCGCTCTGCCCGGCGTCGGCGAACCGCTGGCGGGCGCCTTCGATCATCGGTTCGGCGGGTTCGGCAAGCGTGACGTCATGGCCACGCTGGGCCAGCCACAACGACATGTGGCCCAGGCCCGCGCCGATATCCAACACGCGCAGCGGCCGGTCCGGCAGGGTTTCGGCCAGGTCGGCCTGAAGCACCGCCAGGCGGATCGCACCTTTCGCCCCGCCGTAGATTTTTTCGGCAAACCGGGTCGCCAGTTGATCGAAATGACGATCGCTCATCAGCTGAACCTCTTTTCGCTGTCAGCGAGTTTGTTGCGTACCACTTCATTCATGTCCAGCCCCAACTCGCTGCACAGCAGCAATAGATAGAGGACGATGTCACCCACTTCCTGCCCGGCGTGGGCCAGTTTGTCCGCCGGCAACTGGCGCGACTGGTCTTCGGTCAGCCACTGGAAAATCTCCACCAGCTCGGACATTTCCACGCTCGCGGCCATGGCCAGGTTTTTCGGGCTGTGAAATTGCCGCCAGTCGTTGCGGTCACGGATGGCGTGCAGGCGTTCGGTCAGTTCAACAAGGTTCATCGGGCTCTCCTGAAGGCGTATAGCTTCGGGGGGATGACCGGGGATGGCAAGTGGGCAGTTGAATGTGAGAGCGCGGACTTAATCCAGCCCGGATGTTGACTGACAAAACGCCATCGCGAGCAAGCTCGCTCCCACAGGGTCGATGCAACGCTCTATGCTTGTGGGGAACTCGGCACCGTAATCCATGGCCCAAGTCCGGCAAGCACGCCACCACTTACATCAGGACGTTCACGACATGCAGGTAGAAAGTTTCTTCGAATGGCTCGGCCAGGCACTCGGTTCGGTCATCCGGTTTATCGTTGATGGCCTCAGCGGCTTGTTCAACCTGCTGAGCCATGCCGGCAGCAATTTTGTCGAAGGCTTGTCCCGGGCACTGGGCATGGACACATCGATCATCAGCATCATTGCGCTGATCCTGGGGCTGATGCTGTTGTGGTCGGCGATCCGGGCGTTCATGAATGCGTCGATCATCATGGGGATTATCTGGTTGGTGTTGGGCCTTTGGCTGCTGAGCTGGATCATCCACTGACACCGCCGCTCCCACATTAGTACGACACCTCCCGCTACAATGCCCGCTCCTCAAGGAGCCTGCATGTCCAACCTGATTGCCGACTGGCGCGACCGCCCTACCCATCGTCGGGTCTGGGCGCTGGCTGCGCCGATGATTCTTTCGAACATTTCCGTTCCGCTGGTGGCACTGGTCGACAGTACCGTCATCGGCCACCTGCCCCACGCCCATCAGTTGGGCGCCGTCGCGGTCGGGGCCAGCCTGTATACCTTTCTGGCCTGGGGCATGGGCTTTCTGCGCATGGGCACCACCGGTTTTGCCGCCCAGGCCGCCGGGCGCGGGGATGGCGCGGCGTTGCGGCAGATTTTGTTGCAGGGCTTGTTGCTGGCGATGGGACTGGCGATTGTCTTGGGCGCATTGGGCGTTCCGTTGAGCGGCGTCGCGCTGCACTTCATGCAACCCTCCGCCGAGCTTGACCAACTCACCCGCGAATTTTTCCATACAAGGCTATTCGGCCTGCCGGCGGCGCTGGCCAGTTATGCGCTGGTCGGCTGGTTCCTGGGCACCCAGAACGCCCGGGCCCCGCTGGCGATTCTACTGAGCACCAACCTGGTGAACATCGCGCTGAACCTGTGGTTCGTGCTCGGACTGGATTGGGGCGTGGTCGGTGCAGCCCGGGCGTCGGTGATCGCCGAATGGACCGGGGCCCTGATCGGCCTGTTCATGACCCGCAAAGCCCTGCGCGCTTATCCCGGCCACATCGCCTGGGCCGCGCTGGCGCTGTGGCAGAGCTGGCGGCCACTGCTGGCCGTCAACCGCGACATTTTCATCCGCAGCCTGGCGTTGCAATCGGTGTTTTTCCTGATCACCGTGCAGGGCGCACGGCTCGGTGATGCCACCGTCGCCGCCAACGCCCTGCTGCTCAACGGCTTGCTGCTGACGGCCCACGCGCTGGACGGTCTGGCCCATGCCGTGGAAGCCCTGTGCGGGCATGCCATCGGCGCGCGCGATCGAGAGGCGCTGCGTCGCTCATTGGTGGTCGCCTGCGGCTGGTCGTTGCTGGCGAGCCTGGGTTTTGCCGTGCTGTTCGCCTTCGCCGGGCATTTGTTCATTGAGATGCAGACCGACATCCAGAGTGTGCGCGACACCGCGTTTATCTACCTGCCCTACCTCGCCGCGCTGCCGCTGATTGCCGTGTGGAGTTACCTGCTCGACGGACTGTTCATCGGCGCCACGCGGGCCCGGGAAATGCGCAACGGCATGCTGCTGACGGTCGTTCTGCTGCTGCCGTTCGCCTGGGCACTGCAAGGTTTTGGCAACCATGGGCTGTGGATAACGTTCCTGTTGTTCATGTTGCTGCGCAGCCTGACCCTCGGTGCTTTCGCCTGGTACTTGCGCAAGAACGACGGCTGGTTCGCGGGCAAGGTTTACTGAGTCGGCGTGGCTCTGATGAAGGCGCTGACCTCATCCAGCACCGGCGCCAAACCCCGCATGGGCCGAGACAGTGTCGCCACCAGCGTGGCGTGGCCGGTGCGGGCGAAATAGAAGTCCTGAACCGGCACTCCGGCCTGGCGCAGCTTGCGCGCCAGGCCGCCAGTGTTACGCGTCGGGTTGACCAGATCGTCGTCGCGCGAAGCCATCAACAACGCCGGCGGCGCGCCTCGACTGACGTGATTGATCGGTTGCGACTGCGGCGGAGAATCCGGCCAGAAAAACACGGGCCGCACGTCCGGATTCTGGATGGGCAGAAAATCATAAGGCCCGGCCAGACCGATCCAGCCGCGCAGATCGTGCGGCGACATCCCCACGGCCCCCAGCAAACCGGGGTCCAACGCCAGCATCGCGACGTTATAGGCCCCGGAGCTGTGGCCCATCAGGTACAACCGTTGCGGGTCACCGGAAAACCTGTGGATGTGATCGTGAGTCCAGGCCACGGCTTTAGCGCCATCCTCCAGGAACAAGGGATAGCGTACCTGTGGATACAGTCGATAGTCCGCCAGCACCGCAACCACTCCGCGCGACGCCAGCGCCTCGCCGACAAAAGAGTAATCACTGCGTGAACCGCTGTTCCAGCTGCCGCCGTAGAAAAACACCACCACCGGGGCATTCTCCAGAGGGTGACGAGGCACATACACATCGAGTTTCTGCCGCGGATCATCGCCATAGGCAATCCCTTCGGTCTTGTCGAACGTGCTGTCGGGGGTCAGCGCATTGAGCATTTTCAGCGGTGAACACGCCGTTATCACGGTCAGCAAACAAATGCCCATGGTCAGGCCGAACAGCCAGCGCGTTGTGCTCGCCATCAATGTCGAACCTCGTGTTCAGGGTTGATCGTTCTGCCATAGATTGCGCAAGCTATCGAGACGTTCCTGCTGAGTGATACCCGGTAGCGGCTGCACGGGTGAAGCGTCGGGATACTGCAAGCGTAGCCATAACCAGCCATCGAGCACCGGGCGTTCGCTGAAACCCAGCGCCAGCCCTTCCTGCACGAGGGCCCACAGACTGTTGTAGTCGGTCCCGGTGGACCGGCTCCAATGCCAGACGTGCTGTTCCAGCAGGCAGGTTTGCAAGGTGTCACGCTGCCGGGGCGTGAGGTTTTCTTCGATGGCCAACGGGCTGACGGCAAGCCCGGGATTGAACAACTGCTGCCAGCCCTGACTGCCGATTGCCCGGTCGGCCCAGGTCCCGCCGAACCAGCGCAACTGACTGATCGGCCCCAGCCAGCGACTCAATTCCAGGGCATCGCAAGCATCAAAAAAGTAACTGGCGGTGTGGGGGTTGTAGTAACTCAACAAAGCACGGTGATGCAGGCCAAAAGTGACGGTCAGCATGCGACGCAAATGCTCGAGCAACTGCGACGGCGAAACCTCACTGACCAATAACAAACCGCTCCAGAGGTGCGGTTCGCGCAGGCACAGCTCGGCCAGCGCCGGGCATCCCTTGAGGTCGACCAACACCGGACCGTGCTCGCGTAACGGCAGCAACTCGGTGCTATCGAACAGCCAGAACCGTCGGGCCTGCGCAAACTGCTGGATCAGCCTCGCGCCGGCGCGGGGCTGCCCCGGTACGTCGAGCAACAGCCATTGTGCGGTTGAGTCCGGCGCCTGAGCGACGATCATGCCGCACCGCTCTGGCCAAGCCTTGTCGCGGCCCGGCAGGTGCAAAAAGCTTGCGCGCAATGGCTGAAACTACCCCCGCCAGGCAACAGACACAGCAGCACGATCGGTTCGCTGGATTGCAACAAACGCAGCAATCCGACACTGGCAGTGTCGGCATCTGTTGTCGTGGTGGGTGGAGGTTCAGACAAGCCTGACGCGTGGGTGAAAGAGGGGTCGGGAAGATACCCGGTGATTAACGGTTGATCCGGATCGCCTTCGATAAAGCTCACCAGTACCTGCGCGCCTTCTCTCAACTGCTTGGCATGCGCGCCGCCCAACTCCGGCGCCAATGGCAGCCAACAGTGGCTGGGCGCAGCGCCTTCGCCCTGATAGACCCAGTCAAATTGCACGGCAACGGGCCTGGTTGAATCGGGTTGCGGCTCATCGACATCGACCACCCACGCCCGCTGCAGACTGTGCATCCTGGGGTTCATGACCGAATGAGGCGCCGCAAGCGGTACCGCCCCGGCAACGCGGATCTTGTTGCCGTAGGCAAACCCCGGTGTCTGCCCACCCTGATGCTCGACCTGGATCAGCAGCCAGCGACGGTTCCAGTCCGTACACGGATGGCCGGACAGCAGAACCCGCTGGCCGCTGCGCAACGTGGTCAAATTCGTCTGACCTTCGCCCGCCTGCGTGTTGCCGTGAACCTTGAAGCGGCGCACCCCAGGCTGTTCGGGGTCGGGTGCAAAAACCATCTCGGCGCCCTGCTGAAAGGGCCCCTGCTTATCACCAACTACCAGACAGTGCCCGCGCGGGTGATGCTCGAAGTGGTAATGGAGCCGTTCCTGGGCACACAGGCGCTGGAGAAACTGCAGATCCGATTCCCGGTACTGCGTGCAGAAATCACGCGGCGGGTAATCGCCGCTCAAGTCAAAGCGCCGATTCTTACCGGTAATGCCATGCTCCTTGAGCACCTGGGCGAGGATTTCGGGTACTGAACGGTTGCTGAAGATGCGCTGGCTGAAACGCTGGGCCAGGCAAGCCAGTTTCGGCTTCAGGCGCACACGGCAAAGCCTGGGCGCAGCACCATGACCCGTCTGGACGAGCTCATGCAACTGCCCGTGAATACCGGTCCCCGGCGGCCCGAAATGCAAAAAGGCCGGACGGTACAGCAGGCTTGCCAGGTCCAGTGTCGGGTCTTCGATCAGCAGATCCACGTCAAACACAAAGGGTTCGCTGATCGCTTCACTGCCGGTAAAGGCCAAGACCTCAACGGGGTCGGGCAGACCCTCTACATCCAGACGAAATGACGGCTCGTTGACTGGATCGAACATCGGCGATTCTCTACAGGAGGGGCGGCCGGGGATTCTCTCCGAGAGAGTTGGCCGAGTAGAGTGCCGAAGTACAACTTAGGAAATGACCTACGCGAAAAAAGGACCACGTCGCTTGGATAGCGAGGATGTGAGTTATTTCGCTTGAAATCAGGGAGGCGTCCCACCAGGTCATCTGAAATTTCCGCAGCGCGCGGAACATTTTCCGACAACCTGATGAGACCAGTGCCTTACCTCAAGAAGACAGGTAAGACGAACGGGTCAGGCCCAGGCGCAGAGCGTCGAGGAACTGGGTGCGCTCGGCGGCAGTGATGCGCGCACTTGCGCACTTGTCGCGGTAGTGGGTCATCAGTTCTTCCGGCGACAAGTGCACGTAACGCAGCATGTCTTCGATGGTGTCGTGGGTTTCGATACCCGCGTGGTACACGCTGCCGTCGGCGTTCTGGTAGATGTTCACCGAGTCGGTGTCACCGAACAGGTTGTGCATATCGCCGAGAATTTCCTGGTAGGCGCCGACCAGGAAGATACCCAGCAGGTAGTCCTCGCCTTCGTTCAAACCGTGGACTGGCAGACTGGTTTCGATGCTCTGCTCGTCGACGTATTGCTTGATCTTGCCGTCGGAGTCACAGGTCAGATCCTGCAGCACGGCGCGGCGCAGCGGCTCTTCGTCGAGACGGTGCAGCGGCAGAATCGGCAGGACCTGGCCGATGGCCCAAGTGTCCGGCAGGCTCTGGAAGACCGAGAAGTTGCAGATGTACTTGTCGGCCAGCTTGTCGTTGAGTTCGTCGAGCACCTGACGGTGCGAACGCTGACGCGCCTTCAACGAGTTGTGCAGGCGACGGCACACGGCGAAGTAGCATTGCTCGGCCAGGGCTTTCTCGGCCAGGGTCAGCTTGCCATCGGCATACTGGGTGGCCACATCGCTCATGTAGTGCGTGGCGCGCCAGTAGGTTTCGGTGACCATCTCGATGTCGGTCGGGCCCAGCAGGTCAACCAGCCACTGCACGGTCTCCGGCAGCTCTTCCTTGTTGTCGATCTTCGGCACGTCGTCGTTGTGCTTCTCGACGTCGGTCACTTGCACCACCAGCATGGCGTGGTGAGCGGTCAGCGAGCGGCCGCTTTCGGAGAAGATGTTCGGGTGCGGCAGGCTCTGCGCATCGCAGAACTCCTTGAGCATCCCGACCACGACACCGGCGTAATCGTCCATGTCGTAGTTGATCGAACTGGCGTTGCGCGAGTGCGTACCGTCGTAGTCGACGCCCAGACCGCCACCGACGTCGATGTGGTCAACCGGCAAGCCGAGGTTACGCAGTTCGCCGTAGTAACGAATCGCTTCCTTGAAGCCGTGCTGGTAGTCCGCCAGGTTGGCGATCTGCGAACCCATGTGGAAGTGCAACAGGCGAATGCCTTGATCCAGGCCAGCCGCGCGGAAACGCTCGACCACCGACAACAGCTGCGCCGCCGACAGACCGAACTTGGACTTCTCTCCGCCGGTGTCCGCCCACTTACTTGAAGCCAGGGACGACAGACGCACGCGCAGGCCGACTTGAGGCTTGACCTTCAGCGAGGCGGCTTCTTCGATCACCAGGCCGACTTCGGATTCTTTCTCGATCACGATGAACACGTTGTGGCCCAGCTTCTGGCCCATCAGCGCCAGTCGGATGAACTCGCGGTCCTTGTAACCGTTGCAAACGATGGTGCCGCCCTTTGGCGCCAGGGCCAATACGGCCAGCAGCTCAGGCTTGGAGCCGGCTTCCAGGCCGATGGACACATCCTGGGTGGCGATGATGTTTTCGATCACCGCTTCCTGCTGGTTCACCTTGATCGGGTACAGCGCGGTGTACTTGCTCTGGTATTCCAGGCGCTCGATGTTGGCATCGAACGCGCCGGTCAGCTGACGCACGCGGTCTTGCAGAATGTCAGGGAAACGCACCAGCAGCGGCAAGGACAGGCCGCTTTTGCGCAGCTGGTCGACTTGCTCGAAGAGGTCGATAGGCGAACTGGTCGGACCGTTCGGACGAACTTCGACGCGACCGGCGTCATTGATCGCGAAATACCCGGCCCCCCAATGGCGAATCCCGTAAACACTGCGGCTGTCCGCAACTGTCCATTGGCTGCCATCGTCTTTGCGTGTGCGTCGTACGGACATTGAAGTCCCCTATAAAGAAGTCATAGAGCGTCGCCTGGGTTCAGGCCGGCGCAGTCTAAAGAATGAAAATGACGATTAGCCTGCATGCAAGGGCCATAGACCTCACATTCAGCGCTGAGTTTAGAAACCGGTCAGAACAGGCTCTGTGAAAACCATGTAGACGACGCCAGGCCAGAGTTGAATCAGGACTGGATCAAGCCGAGGGTGGTTTTCACAGAGGCTGCTAGCCGCCGGACTTCTTCGCTTTGAAACCCAGCTTGATCAGTTCAGCCAAGAGTAGCTCGACATGATCGCCCTGGATTTCGATGATTCCGTCTTTCAACGCACCCCCGGTGCCACAGCGTTTCTTCAACGTGGTGGCCAGGTCCTTGAGCGCTTCTTCCGCCAACGGCACGCCGGTGATGGTGGTCACCGTCTTGCCGCCACGCCCCTTGCTTTCGCGACGCACGCGAGCGATGCCGTCGCCAGCCGGGATAACGGTCTGTTTGCAGATGCAGGCGTCCACCGGTTTACTGCAATCCGGGCAATGACGACCTGCGTCGGTGGAAAATACCAGGCCACCAAGGGCGGCGAAGGATGCGGCTTTTTTGGCCACCGGCAATCCTCTTGGGAGGACAAAGACTGGTCGCGGCAACTTGGGAAGCTGCCATCGACCGCGAAGCCCCACTCAGGCAGGGGCAGCGCTACTGGGCCAGACAACGCTGGCTCAGTTTGAAAAGGTCGCGCAGTGTAACGGCAAAAAGCCGACTTGCTAAGAGCCAATCGGCGCCAATTTACTGCTCTTTTGCGACGCCCTTCCCAAGGGCGCACAGATAACGCTTCAACGCGGCCAGGGAGTCCGGGCAATAAGGCTTTTGCTGGATTTCCAGCATGACCTGCTCGATGGGGATGAAACGCGCTTCCAGCACTTCTTCCGGTTGCAGGATCAACGGGCCGTCCCACACCGCCGAAAACGCCGAACACCAGAGACGATTGCCGGTGTCCTCGAAGAAGAAGTGATCATGGGCGGTCAACTCCACACCGCTCACGCCCAACTCTTCTTCCAGCTCACGGGCAGCCGATTCGACGTACGTCTCGGTGGCGAGCACCATGCCGCCGGCCGCCACATCCCAGTAACCGGGGTAAATGGCTTTGCTCAGGGTTCGACGGTGAACGCACAGTTCACCGACCGAGTTGAACAGCATGATGTAGGTGCCACGCCCGATCAGCCCCCGCTCGCGCAGGTCAGAACGGACCAGGGCGCCGAGCAGGTTGTCCTGTTCGTCGACCCAGGCGATGTGTTCGGCATCCGAGGCCGCGCGATGGGCAGCCTCTTTGGCGTTATCGACCATGACTCAGCCCTGATTGAGCAATTGACGCAGATCGATCACTGCCGCGTTGGCACGGGAGATGTAGTTGGCCATGACCAGCGAATGGTTGGCCAGCACACCGAAGCCGCTGCCGTTGAGGATCATCGGGCTCCAGACCGGCTCTTGCGAGGCTTCCAGCTCACGAATGATCTGACGCACGCTGACCGTGGCGTTCTTCTTGGCCAGCACATCGGCGAAATCGACTTCGATGGCGCGCAGCAAATGGGACAGCGCCCAAGCCTGGCCGCGGGCTTCATAGAACACGTTATCGATCTGCATCCACGGGGTCTCGACGATTTCTTCATCGACCTGTGGCACCTGACCCGGCGCCAGGACTTCGGTTTTCAGCGCGGTGTTGAGCTTGACTCGGCCCACGCTGGCCGACAGCCGTTGCGACAGCGAACCCAGACGGGTGCCGACATCGCCCAGCCAGTTGTTCAGGTTGTCGGCGCGGGCATAGAACAGCGCACTTTTCTGACTCGGATCGGATAGGCGTGTCTGGTAACGGCTCAGGGAATTGATGCCTTCCTGGTATTCGGACTCACTGGAGGGCAGCACCCAGCTCTTGTTGTCGAAGTTGAAACGCGGCTCGGCCTTGGCCAGGTCAGCGTCTTCGGTGGACTGCGACTGGGAACGGGCGAAGTCCTTACGCATTGCACGACTCAGGTCGCGAACCTGGACCAGCACGCCATATTCCCAGCTCGGCGTATTGTCCATCCACAGACCCGGCGGGAAACGGTCGTTGGAAATATAGCCACCTGGCTTGCTCAGCAATGTACCAGCGACGGTCTTGAGGGTTTCCACCGTGGTGTACCCGACCACCATTTGCTTGCCTTCTTTCTCGGCCGCCACTTGCGCATTCTGTTGAACCGGGAACAGTGCCGGCTCCTGGCTCCAATACCAACCCAGCCCGATCGTCACCAGCAGGTAAAGGCCAATCAGCGTCGCCAGCGCCCGGCTGAACAACAGGCCGCCGACGTAACTGCGGGTGGCCGATTTCGGTTCAGCGGCACGTTCAGGCGCGCTGCCCGCGCGATTCTTCCAGTCCAGCATGGCGATATCCTTTCAATCACTTGAGTTCATCGGTTCGACCACAACCCTACGCCATCGTGCCTCGTTTGCCGCGCATTAAATCCTGCGGGAAATGGCGGGACTTACAATGACCGCGATCAGGGGCCACTATAAATGAAGCACAGCCGCGAGCCTATGCGACCATCCAGTCAGAAACTGAATAAGGCCGCTTTGCAGATTATTGACACACGATGCTCATGGGATTGAAAAGAGGTGCTAGCATAGAGCCACCAGTCGATCTCAGCATGCACCCTAACTAGTAGTCAGGATATGACCGAGCCAGAAGACCCCAGCCGTGAGCGCCTCAAGCACCACTTTGCCCAGCGGGTAATTCATCAGGCACGTCAGATTCTTGAGATATGGCAGCGCCTGCAACGCAGCGAGTGGTCCAACACCGATTTGTCGGAACTGAGCGAGGCCAACCTGCGCCTGCTGCGCTTTGCCGAGCGTTTCGAACAACCGGAACACACGCAACTGGCGCGTCACATCGGCCAGTCGCTGGAGGCTGTCGACGCCAATCGCGGACGCCTGAGCAGTGGCCTGATCACCGACCTCAATCGCTTGATGCAGCGCCTGTCGCGCACCGGCCTGCGCCACGGCGATCAGCTCGAACAAACCTTTCTGCCACCGCTGCGCAAGCCGATCTACGTGATGTTGCAGGATCACGACCGCGCCGAGCGCCTGGCCAAGCAGCTGGAGTTTTTCGGGCTCAGCGCCCAATCCCTGGACAGCGTTGCGGCGTTTCGCTCCTCTATGATCGAGCGCCTGCCCGCCGCCATCGTCATGGACGTGGACTTCAGTGGCGCCGGCATCGGCCTGAAACTGGCCGCCGAAGCCCAGGTCGGACTGGATGAGCCTTTACCGCTGTTGTTCTTCAGCTTGCTTGAAACAGACACCCCGACCCGCCTCGCCGCCGTGCGCGCCGGTGGCCAGGAATTTCTCACCGGCACCCTCGAAGCCTCAAGCCTGTTGGAGAAGATCGAAGTCCTGACCTGCGTCGCCCAGTACGAACCTTATAAAGTGCTGATCATCGACGACTCCCGCGCCCAGGCCTTGCACACCGAGCGCCTGCTGAACAGCGCCGGAATCGTCACGCGCACCCTGATCGACCCGATTCAGGCCATGGCCGAACTGGCGGACTTTCAGCCGGACCTGATCATCCTCGACATGTACATGCCGACCTGCACCGGCACGGAACTGGCCAAGGTGATCCGGCACAACGACCGCTACGTGAGCGTACCGATCATTTACCTGTCCGCCGAAGATGATCTGGACAAGCAACTCGACGCCATGAGCGAAGGCGGCGACGACTTCCTGACCAAGCCGATCAAGCCGCGGCACCTGATCACCACTGTGCGTAACCGCGCGGCGCGGGCACGCAATCTGAAAGCACGGATGGTGCGCGACAGCCTGACCGGTTTGTACAACCACACCCACATCCTGCAATTGCTCGAAGACTGCAGCTTCCGCGCCCGCCGCGAGAGCAAGCCGTTGAGTTTTGCGATGCTCGACATCGACCACTTCAAACGGGTCAACGACAGCCACGGCCACCCCATGGGCGACCGGGTCATCAAGAGCCTGGCGCTGTTTCTCAAGCAGCGGTTGCGCAAAACAGACTTCATCGGCCGCTACGGTGGCGAGGAATTCGCCATCGTCATGCCGGACACCGATCTCGAAGCGGCCCACAGAGTGCTCGATGAAATCCGTCAGCGGTTTGCCGAAATCCACTACCCGGCCCAACCCCAGGATTTGTGGTGCACGTTCAGCGCCGGAGTGGTGGAGCTGTGCGACCACTCCGACAGCCTGATGATGGCCAGCCAGGCGGACGAGGCGCTGTACCGCGCCAAGGACGGTGGACGTAACCGCGTGCAGGCTGCGCGGACGTCAAAGCAAAGTGCCACTTTTTCATCGGAATGGACCCATTCGGTCATAACCCTGTAACAGAAACGCAATAACTTCAGGCGCTTACCATTCTGCCGTTGGTAGACCCGCGATGCGCCTGAAGCTGCTGACCAATCTCAACACCCTCCTTTTAGTCGCCGTGTGCGTGGCCCTTGGCGCGACGCTGTGGTGGTCGCAAAAAGCCCTCGAACGCCCCTATCTGCTGATGGAGCGTTACCTCGGTTTGTCCCAGCAATTTCAAAATGAAGTGGCGCGCAACGTCGAGGATTATCTCGCCAGCGGCGATGCCCTGCGCCTGAGCAGCGCCAGCCAGGCCATCGACAGCCTGCAGAAGGAACTCGGTGAATTACCGCCAGCCCTGGCCGACACCTTGCGTCCGAGCCTGTCGAACCTGAGTGAATTCAGCAAGACCGACCTGCTGGCTGCCGGCAAACTTGCCGGGGACCCTCAAGCCTTGCTGCTGCAAGCTGAACGTGAACTCGGCGCCAGCCTCGATCAGCTCAGCCAATACGCCAGCGGGAACGCAGCGTACCTCGCGCCCTTGCTCGCCGCGTCCCAGCACCTGGGCAAACTGTCGCTGGCGCGGGACAAACTGGTCAGCAGCGGTCGCAGTGAACTGGCCGCCGATGTCGAACGCGAAGTCGCCAGCATTCGTGCGCAGTCCGAGCTGATAGGCGCCTTGCCGCTGCTCGGGGTGGCCGCCAGCAGCGAATCCGGCACCGATGATTTCGCCGCGATGATGGGGCTGGAGAACACCGAAAAAACCGTCGCCGAAGATGCCGGTGTCGCCCTCAAACGGGAACTCAATAGCTTGCTGACGCGTTACCCCGCTGAACTGGCACGCACTCGCGAGCAAATCCAGAAACGCACCGACCTCAGCACCGCGACGCACCTGAAGATCGCCGACGTACAGCACGCCATTGCCGGACTGGAGCCGGTGGTCCGCGCCCAGCACGGGCAGATCCAGGGCGAAGTACGCTTGATGCAGGGCGTGATGATCGGTCTGATTCTGCTGATCGCCTTGTTGATCGACACCTTGCAACGCAAGCTGGCCCGGACACTGACCAACCTCGCCCCGGCCCTGTCGACCTGGGCCGAAGGCGACTTCAGCCAGGAAATTCAATTGGGCAAGACCAATCGCGAACTGCATGACATTGAAGCCTCGCTCAACCGCTTGCGCGCATACCTGGCGGACCTGGTCGGGACTATTCGTCTCAATGCCGAGCAGGTCGCCGGCAGTAGCCGCACTTTGGCCGAGTTGAGCAACGACTTGCACAGCGGTGCTGAACATCAGGCCGGCGACACCGCGCTGATCCGCGATTCTCTCGGCGAACTGGAAGCAACGATCCAACAAGTTGCTGGCGATGCCAGCCAGGCCGCCGACGCCAGTCGTCATGCCGGAATCGCGGTCGAGCATGGCCAGAAAGTTATAGGCCTGAGCCTCACCGGCCTGCATGCGCTGGTGGGTGAAGTGCAAGGCAATGCGCAGATGATCGAACACCTGGCAGAAGAATCGGCGACCATCGGCGGCGTTCTGACGGTCATCCGCTCGATTGCCGACCAGACCAACCTGCTGGCCCTGAACGCCGCCATCGAAGCCGCCCGCGCCGGGGAAATGGGTCGTGGGTTTGCGGTGGTGGCGGAAGAGGTTCGCTCGTTGGCGCAACGCACGGCCGGGGCCACCGCAGAGATCCAGACCTTGATCGCCGGCCTGCAAACCGCCGCGCGGCAATCGGTGGAAGGCATGCGCGCCCAGGTCGAACACGCCGAAGCCACGGCCAATCAGGCTCAGGCTGCCGACGGTGCATTGGATAAAATCGTCGGGGCGATCCAGACCATTTCCGACACCGCCGTGCGCATTGCCGATGTCACTGCGCAGCAGAGTGGTGCGGTCAGTGAGATCCGTGATCACAGCGAACGTATCCACAAGCTGGGTGGGGATAATTTGTTGCGCATTGGCGAGGGGCGCGTGCAAGGGGAGAACCTGCTGGTGTTGGGCGCACGCTTGCATACCGCCGTTCAAGCCTTCCGCGTCTGATAGACCGCCATGCCTCGCTCCTACAGGGGCGGGGCAATCCGCGCGACTGTCCGCTATCATGCCCCCAATTCCGATACGCGAGATTGTCATGCGCCGTTTGCTCTGCCTGCTGCTTTTAGTGCTCGCCCTGCCGGCAAACGCCGCCGGGTTGCTGGAGAGTCGACCCAGTTCCACCCTGGGCTCGATCAACAACAGTGCCGACTTCCTGCCGGTGCGCGAGGCATTTCAGCTGAGCCTGGTCGACAGCACGCCGCAATCGATCAAGCTGCGTTTTGTCGCCACAGAGGGTTACTACCTCTATCGACACCGCTTTCAGTTTCGCGCCGAACCGGCCGAAGTTGGCCTTGGCGCGGCGCAATTGCCCAAGGGCGAACAAAAGCACGATGAGTACTTTGGCGACGTCGAGGTCTATCACGGCGTGCTCGACGTCGAAGTGCCGCGCACCGATCCCCGCGCCTTCACGCTGGCCGTGACCTATCAGGGCTGCGCCGACAAAGGCCTGTGTTATCCGCCCGAAACCGAACGACTGAACATTGATGGCATTGGCGCAACGACGCCCGCCACGGCCCAGAGCTGGAGCTGGCGCGAGCTCGCCTTGTTCTTCCTTGCGGGTCTGGGCCTGACCTTCACCCCGTGCGTACTGCCGATGCTGCCGATCCTCTCCGGCGTGGTGTTGCGCGGCCAGATCGGTGGGTTGCGCGGTTTCAATCTGTCACTCGCGTATGTACTGCCCATGGCCGCCTGCTTCGCCCTGCTGGGTGCGTTGATGGGAATGTTCGGCGCCCAGCTCAACCTTCAGGCGCGTCTGCAATCGGCGTGGGTGCTGGTGCCGTTCGCGATGTTTTTTGCGGTGTTTGCCCTCGCGATGTTTGGCGTGTTCGAACTCAAGCTGCCACATGCCATCAGCAGTCGCCTGGACCGGATCGCCGGGCGTACCGAAGGCGGTTCGTTATGGGGCGCCGCGGTCCTGGGCGTGGTGTCCAGCCTGCTGGTGTCGCCTTGCGTCTCGGCGCCGCTGGCCGGTGCATTGCTTTATATCAGCGCCAGCGGCGATGCACTGGGGGGAGGCTTGAAACTGTTCATGCTCGGCCTCGGCATGGGGGCGCCGTTGTTACTCGTGGCCACCGGCGGCGCAGCCTGGCTGCCGAAAAGCGGGCCGTGGCTGGTCTATGTAAAAAATGCCATTGGCGTGTTGTTGCTGGGATTGGCAATCGGGCTGGTCAGTCGCGTATTGCCGGGGCAAATCACCTTGCTGCTGATCGGCTTGCTGGCCGGTGGCGTCGGTTTGTTCATGGGCGCGCTGGAATTCGTCTACAAACCGCCACGAAAACGCCTCGGCCAACTGCTCGGGATGTTTCTGCTGTTTTACGCACTGGCCTGTTGGTTCGGGGCATTCAGCGGGCAGACCGACCCGTTCAACCCGATTGGCCAACCGCGCATCATTGCCGGCACCGAACAGCCGCAAAACACCAGCGCCTGGCAAACCATCAGCACTCCGGCAGACCTGGATCGCGTCCTCGCCGAGGCCAAATCCACCAACACTCCGCTGCTGCTCGACTGGTACGCCGACTGGTGCATCAGCTGCAAAGTCATCGAACGCGAAGTGCTCAACGACGCCACCGTCATCGAACGCCTGAAAGGCTATCGCCTCGTGCGTTTCGATATCACTGCCAGCAACGCCGAACAACGTGCACTGCTCGATCGCTACAAACTGTTCGGCCCTCCGGCCCTGATGTTTTTCGGCAAGGACGGTGTCGAACGCGCCGATGTGCGAGTGATCGGCGAGATCAGCGCGACAGACTTCGCCGAACGTGTTGCGAAAGCAAATGACCGGATTTAACAGGCCGGTCACATATTTCGCGCAAACATCGGCCATCGTGCTGGCTTTTGCATAGAACTGGACAGTCACAAAGGCTTTGCGGCATAGTCGCCGGGTTCTGACAACTGCACACAGATAACAAGGAACAGCAGATGGCGACGCTATTGGTTCTGCACGGACCCAACCTGAACTTGCTCGGCACCCGCGAACCGGGCACCTATGGCGCTACGACACTGGCGCAGATCAACCAGGACCTGGAACGCCGTGCTCGTGAAGCCGGCCATCATCTGCTGTACCTGCAAAGCAACGCCGAGTACGAATTGATTGACCGCATCCACGCCGCAAAAGGCGAAGGTGTGGACTTCATTCTGATCAACCCAGCAGCTTTTACGCACACAAGTGTCGCATTACGTGACGCGCTGCTGGCGGTGAGCATCCCATTCATCGAAGTGCATTTGTCTAACGTGCACAAACGCGAACCTTTCCGCCATCACTCTTACTTCTCCGACGTAGCGGTGGGAGTGATCTGCGGCCTTGGCGCCAGCGGTTATCGACTGGCCCTGGAGGCCGCCCTGGAACAGCTTGAACAACAAGCTATACGCCCCTGACCGACCCTTGGGAGTTGATGATTCATGGATATCCGTAAAGTTAAGAAACTGATCGAACTGCTGGAAGAGTCCGGCATCGACGAGCTCGAGATCAAGGAAGGCGAAGAGTCCGTACGCATCAGCCGTCATAGCAAGACCCCGGCTCAGCAGTTCTACGCACCGGCTCCGATGCATGCACAGGCGCCTGCGCCAGTGGCTGCTGCTCCGGTTGCCGCTGCAGCGCCTGCGGCTCCCGTCGCGCCAGTGCTGAACGGCACCGTTGCCCGTTCGCCGATGGTCGGCACCTTCTATCGCAAATCTTCGCCAAGCTCGCCGTCCTTCGTTGAAGTCGGCCAGACCGTGAAGAAAGGCGACACTCTGTGCATCGTCGAAGCCATGAAGATGATGAACCACATCGAAGCTGAAACCAGCGGTGTGATCGAATCCATCCTCGTCGAAGACGGCCAGCCGGTTGAGTACGACCAACCGCTGTTCACCATCGTTTGAAACGCGGAGAAACTTTGATGACTGCGAAGTTGGAAAAAGTTCTGATCGCCAACCGCGGTGAGATTGCCCTGCGGATCCTGCGTGCCTGCAAAGAGATGGGCATCAAGACTGTCGCCGTTTACTCCAAGGCCGACAAAGAGCTGATGCACCTGGGCCTGGCAGACGAATCCGTCTGCATCGGTCCGGCCTCGGCCGCCCACTCTTACCTGCACATTCCGGCCATCATCGCCGCGGCCGAAGTGACCGGCGCCACCGCCATTCACCCAGGCTACGGTTTCCTTGCGGAAAACGCTGATTTCGCTGAACAGGTCGAGAACTCCGGCTTCGCGTTCATTGGCCCGAAAGCCGACACCATTCGCCTGATGGGCGACAAGGTATCGGCCAAGCACGCCATGATCGCTGCTGGCGTTCCAACCGTTCCGGGGTCCGACGGCCCGTTGCCTGAAGACGAAGAAACCGCTTTGCGCATCGGTCGCGAAGTCGGTTACCCGGTGATCATCAAAGCCGCTGGCGGCGGTGGTGGTCGCGGCATGCGCGTTGTGCATAAAGAAGAAGACCTGATCTCCTTCGCCAAACTGACCCGCACCGAAGCAGGCGCGGCGTTCGGTAACCCAATGGTCTATCTGGAAAAATTCCTGACTAACCCACGTCACGTGGAAGTCCAGGTGCTTTCCGACGGCCAGGGTCACGCCATCCATCTGGGCGACCGCGATTGCTCGCTGCAACGTCGTCACCAGAAGGTTCTCGAAGAAGCGCCGGCACCGGGCATCGATGAGAAGGCACGGGCTGAAGTCCTCGCACGCTGCGTCAAGGCTTGCATCGACATCAACTACCGTGGCGCGGGTACTTTCGAGTTCCTGTACGAGAACGGCGCGTTCTATTTCATCGAAATGAACACCCGCGTTCAGGTTGAGCACCCGGTTTCGGAAATGGTCACTGGCATCGACATCGTCAAGGAGATGCTCAGCATCGCCGCTGGCAACAAGCTGTCGTACACCCAGGAAGACGTGGTTATCCGCGGCCATGCCCTGGAATGCCGGATCAACGCCGAAGACCCGAAAACCTTCATGCCGAGCCCAGGCACGGTCAAGCATTTCCATGCTCCAGGCGGCAACGGCGTTCGCGTCGATTCGCACCTGTACAGCGGTTATGCCGTTCCGCCGAACTACGATTCGTTGATCGGCAAGCTGATCACCTACGGCGCAACCCGTGACGAAGCATTGGCGCGCATGCGCAATGCGCTGGACGAAATCGTTGTCGACGGGATCAAGACCAACATCCCGCTGCACCGCGACCTGGTCCGCGATGAAGGCTTCTGCAAAGGTGGTATCAACATCCACTACCTGGAACACAAGCTGGCTGGCGACAAGCATTAAGCTTTAGCCCGTCCAACAAAGCCGCCTTCGGGCGGCTTTGTTGTTTCTGGAGGTTACAACTCCTGCAGGAGCGAGGCTTGCCCGCGAACCATACGCCGAGGTATTGCAGACTCACCGCGTCATCGCGCTTCGCGGGCAGGCTTCGTTCCTACAAACTGCATACCAGTGTCGGCCTTGTCGTCTTCTGCCGCGCGCTCGCGTAAACTTGCGCGCTTCTCGCAGCCCGCTAGGCTGCAATCAATATTTTTCAAAGGTGCCCGCCATGCCTTGGCTGCAAGTCCGTCTCGCCATCAGCCCAGAACAAGCCGAAACCTACGAAGACGCTTTCCTTGAAGTGGGCGCCGTGTCGGTGACGTTCATGGACGCCGAAGATCAGCCGATCTTCGAACCTGAACTCAACACCACGCCGTTATGGTCGCACACTCATCTGCTGGCCCTGTTCGAAGGCGGCACTGAAGCGGCCAGTGTGCTGGCTCATCTTGAGTTGCTGACCGGCAGCCCGCTGCCCGAGCATCACAGCGAAGTCATCGAAGACCAGGACTGGGAACGCAGCTGGATGGACGACTTCCAGCCAATGCGCTTCGGTCAACGCCTGTGGATCGTCCCAAGCTGGCACGCTGCCCCTGAACCCGACGCTGTGAACATTCTGCTCGACCCGGGCCTGGCGTTCGGCACCGGCACCCACCCGACCACTGCACTGTGCCTGGAATGGCTCGATGGTCAGGACCTCAAGGACTGCCACGTCCTCGACTTCGGTTGCGGCTCGGGGATTTTGGCGATTGCCGCCCTGTTGCTGGGCGCCAAGGAAGCCGTCGGCACCGACATCGACGTGCAGGCGCTGGAAGCTTCCCGCGACAACGCCGGGCGCAACAATATTGCCGACGCGCTCTTCCCGCTGTACCTGCCGGAAGATCTGCCACAGGTTCAAGCCGATGTGCTGGTGGCCAACATTCTGGCCGGACCGCTGGTGTCCCTGGCGCCGCAATTGTCCAGCCTGGTCAAGCCTGGCGGTCGTCTGGCGTTGTCGGGCATCCTCGCCGAGCAAGGCGAAGAAGTCGCCAAAGCCTACGCTCAAGACTTCGATCTGGACCCGATCGCCAATCGCGATGGCTGGGTGCGCATCACTGGCCGTCGGCGCTAGAATGAACGCCTGCATAAACCGGATCGCCGCATGACCGACAGCTTCGTCACCCAGTGCCCGCATTGCCAAACCAGCTTCCGCGTCAGCCATGCTCAATTGAGCGTGGCCCGTGGAGTGGTTCGTTGCGGCTCGTGCTTGCAGGTGTTCAACGCCGCCAAGCAGCTGCTTGAGCAACGGGGCGCCAAGGAAACTGTCCAGCCGGTAGCCCCGGCCATTGTCGAACCGCCGGTACAGCGCGCCATCAGCCAAAAGCAATGGTCCGCCGCCGAAATGGATCTGGACAGCCTGGACCTGGACGAAGAACTCGCCCGGCTCGAACAGCGGGAAATCCAGCCCACCACGGAATTCGGCCAGCACCGCGAAAACGGTCTCAGTGCTCGCCGCGACTCTGTCGAGCACGACGATGAACCCTGGTCTGACAGCCTCTTCAGCGAATCGGCGGCCGATCGTGCCCAGGCGGTCGAAGCCGAACCACGGGAAACGCAGCCAGTACCGGGCAAGCACTCGCGCACCGAACCGTCGTTCTCGCTGGAACCGGTTGATCTGGACGACGAACCCCAGGTGCCGCAACTGCGCCTGAATGATCCGCTCGACACGCCCCTGCACCATGATCGCCTGTCGGCAACCGATGCACCTGACGACGACCTGCCCCCGATCGCCCCTCTGCGCAAGCGACACGAACGCAGCGAGTCGACCGAGCGTGCCGACGCCCTGCAGGACCTGACCGACGATCCGCTGCAACTGGACTGGCAAAAACGTCGCTCCCCCTGGGGCCGACGGCTTTTCTGGCTGCTGCTGGTCCTGATCGGTGCCGGTGCTCTCGCCGGCCAATACATCGCTTACCACTTCGACGAACTGGCGCGCCAGGATCAATACCGTCCATGGTTCCAGCAACTGTGCCCGCAAGTCGGCTGCACGGTGCCATCGAAAGTTGATATCGCGAAAATCAAAAGCAGCAACCTGGTGGTCCGCAGTCACCCTGAGTTCAACGGTGCACTGGTGGTCGATGCGATCATTTACAACCGCGCGCCCTTCTCCCAGCCCTTCCCGCTGCTGGAACTGCGCTTCGCCGACCTTAACGGCCACCTGATCGCCAGCCGGCGCTTCAAACCCGGCGAGTACCTCAACGGCGACCTCGAAGGCCTGGCAGAGATGCCGCCGCAAACGCCGATCCACATCGCACTGGATATCCTCGATCCAGGCTCCAAAGCGGTGAATTACAGCCTGAGCTTTCATTCGCCCGAGTGAAACGCTTCAGTGTTACGGCATTGACGGCATATTTCTGACTTTGACCGCTCATACCAAACCACTGGCGATAACAGAATTACTGTTCAGATTTTGTTCAATTCAGCCTTTATCCAGTCATCGAGAGCGGGTATCATGCCAACCCTTTTTCGAACTCTCATGATCCGGCCCCACAACAGGGAAGTCCTATGTCGGCGGTACGCATCGGTCCATATACATTGCACAACGGCTTGATCCTCGCCCCCATGGCGGGCGTCACCGACCAGCCCTTTCGTCAGCTGTGCAAGCGACTGGGCGCAGGGCTTGTAGTCTCGGAAATGGTCACCAGCGACATGAGCTTGTGGAACACCCGCAAATCGCGGATGCGCATGATCCACGAAGGTGATCCCGAGCCCCGCTCGGTCCAGATCGCCGGGGGTGATGCACAGATGCTGGCGGATGCGGCCCGGGCCAACGTCGAACTGGGCGCACAGATTATTGACATCAACATGGGCTGTCCGGCGAAGAAGGTCTGCAACAAGGCCGCCGGTTCCGCGCTGTTGAAGGATGAAGCATTGGTGACCGAGATCCTGCAAGCCGTCGTGGCTGCGGTTGATGTGCCGGTCACCTTGAAGATCCGCACCGGCTGGGACCGGGACAACAAGAACGGTCTGACGGTGGCGAAGATCGCCGAGCAAGCGGGCATTACGGCGTTGGCGGTTCATGGCCGCACCCGTGCCGACCTGTACACCGGTGAAGCCGAGTACGACACCATTGCCGCGATCAAGCAGGCGGTGTCGATGCCGGTCTTTGCCAACGGCGACATCGATTCACCCGAGAAGGCCCGGTACGTGCTCAATGCGACCGGTGCCGATGGCCTGCTGGTAGGCCGGGCCGCCCAGGGGCGGCCGTGGATTTTTCGTGAGATCGATCATTTCCTGCGTACCGGCGAAAAACTCCCGGCGCTGGAATTGATCGAGGTGGAACGCATTCTGCTAGAGCATCTGGCTGCACTGCACGTCTTCTATGGAGACGTGATGGGCGTCCGTATCGCTCGAAAGCATGTGGGCTGGTATCTCGCAACCTTGCCGGGCGCCAGGGAGTTTCGCGCCCACTTCAATCGTTTGGAAGATACGGAAGCACAATGCGCCAACGTTCAGGGCTTCTTCGCCGAACGTTACAAGAGCCTGACAGGGGACGGAGAAGGGGTGGCCGCATGACGATGATGACCGAGACTTTAGTGAGTGGAACAACACCCGTGAGCGACAACGTGAATTTGAAACAGCACCTCAATACGCCGAGCGAAGAAGGTCAGACCCTTCGCGGGAGTGTCGAGAAGGCGCTGCACAATTATTTCGCCCACCTTGAGGGCGCTGCCGTCACGGATGTGTACAACCTGGTGCTCTCCGAAGTCGAGGCGCCCCTGCTCGAGTGCGTGATGAACTACGTCAAGGGCAACCAGACCAAGGCCAGCGAGCTGCTCGGGTTGAACCGAGGCACGCTGCGCAAGAAACTCAAGCAGTACGATTTGCTGTAAGCATTCAATCAAACCAGAAAGGCGCCCGCGTAAAAACGGTCGCCTTTTTGCTGACTCCTTTGCTTTTGATGGAAATTGAAATGACCGACCAGACTACCCGCCTGCCGATCCGCCGCGCCTTGATCAGCGTTTCCGACAAGACCGGGATCCTCGAATTCGCCAAAGAGCTTGAAGCCCTGGGCGTCGAGATCCTCTCCACCGGCGGAACGTTCAAGCTGCTGCGCGACAACGGTGTTGCCGCAGTGGAAGTCGCGGACTACACCGGTTTCGCAGAAATGATGGACGGTCGGGTGAAAACCCTGCACCCGAAAATCCACGGCGGGATCCTCGGTCGTCGTGGTATCGACGACGCCATCATGAACGAGCACGGCATCAAGCCGATCGACCTGGTCGCGGTCAACCTGTACCCGTTCGAGGCCACCATCAACAAGCCAGGCTGCGACCTGCCGACCGCCATCGAAAACATCGACATCGGCGGCCCGACCATGGTCCGCTCGGCGGCAAAAAACCATAAAGACGTGGCCATCGTGGTCAATGCCAGCGACTACGCCAGCGTCCTTGAAAGCCTCAAGGCTGGCGGCCTGACCTACGCTCAGCGTTTCGACCTGATGCTCAAGGCCTTCGAACACACCGCGGCCTACGACGGCATGATCGCCAACTACATGGGCACCGTGAACCAGGCCGCTGACACCCTCTCGACCTCCGGTCGCAGCGAGTTCCCGCGCACCTTCAACAGCCAGTTCGTCAAGGCTCAGGAAATGCGCTACGGCGAGAACCCGCACCAGAGCGCGGCGTTCTACGTGGAAGCCAAGCCTGCCGAAGTCGGTATCGCCACCGCGACCCAACTGCAGGGCAAAGAGCTGTCGTACAACAACGTGGCCGACACCGACGCCGCGCTGGAATGCGTGAAGAGCTTCGTCAAGCCGGCTTGCGTGATCGTCAAGCACGCCAATCCGTGCGGCGTTGCGGTCAGCCCGGACGCAGAAGGCGGTATCCGTCAGGCTTACGAACTGGCTTACGCCACCGACACCGAGTCGGCGTTCGGCGGCATCATCGCCTTCAACCGCGAGCTGGATGCTGAAACCGCCAAGGCCATCGTCGAGCGTCAGTTCGTCGAAGTGATCATCGCCCCTAGCGTCAGCGAAGAAGCCCGCGCCATCGTGGCGGCCAAAGCCAATGTGCGCCTGCTGGCCTGCGGCGAGTGGTCGGCTGATCGCGCCGCTGCCTGGGACTACAAACGCGTCAACGGCGGTTTGCTGGTACAGAGCCGCGACATCGGCATGATCAGCGCCGACGACCTGAAAGTCGTGACCAAGCGTGCCCCGACCGAGCAGGAAATCAACGACCTGATCTTCGCCTGGAAAGTCGCCAAATACGTTAAATCCAACGCCATTGTCTACGCCAAGAACCGTCAGACCATCGGCGTCGGCGCTGGCCAGATGAGCCGCGTGAACTCCGCCCGTATCGCCGCGATCAAGGCTGAACATGCCGGTTTGCAAGTGGCAGGCTCGGTGATGGCCTCCGATGCGTTCTTCCCGTTCCGCGACGGCCTGGACAACGCGGCCAAGGTCGGCATCACCGCGGTGATCCAGCCGGGTGGCTCGATGCGTGATGCGGAAGTGATTGCCGCTGCTGATGAAGCTGGCATCGCCATGGTCTTCACCGGCATGCGCCACTTCCGTCACTGATCCAACCTGATCGAAATGTGGGAGCGAGCCTGCTCGCGAAGAGGGCGGCACATTCAGCATCAATGTGACTGACACACCGCTTTCGCGAGC
>NZ_JASCOM010000559.1:0-530 GCF_029959925.1 Pseudomonas sp. PS02303 | reverse complement strand
TGACTGGGGTGAAGTCGTAACAAGGTAGCCGTAGGGGAACCTGCGGCTGGATCACCTCCTTAATCGACGACATCAGCTGCTCCATAAGTTCCCACACGAATTGCTTGATTCATTGAAGAAGACGATAAGAAGCAGCCCGAAATTGGGTCTGTAGCTCAGTTGGTTAGAGCGCGCCCCTGATAAGGGTGAGGTCGGCAGTTCGAATCTGCCCAGACCCACCAATTTTGTGTGGGAACCTGTAGAAATACGGGGCCATAGCTCAGCTGGGAGAGCGCCTGCCTTGCACGCAGGAGGTCAACGGTTCGATCCCGTTTGGCTCCACCACTACTGCTTCTGTTTGTTGAAAGCTTAGAAATGAGCATTCCATTGTGATGATGGTGAATGTTGATTTCTAGTCTTTGGCTAGATCGTTCTTTAAAAATTTGGGTATGTGATAGAAAGATAGACTGAACGTTACTTTCACTGGTAACGGATCAGGCTAAGGTAAAATTTGTGAGTTGCTCTTAATTGAGTATTATCGAATTTTCGGC
>NZ_JASCOM010000558.1:0-537 GCF_029959925.1 Pseudomonas sp. PS02303 | reverse complement strand
CGCTCCCACAGTTGATTCCTGGTGTTCACAAAATAGTGGATTCACAGCAGAAACCATGTGGGAGCGAGCCTGCTCGGGAGGAGGCCGTCACGTTAAACATCAAAGTTGACTGTCACACCGCCAACACCACCCGGCTCGCTCCCACAGTTGATTCCTGGTGTTCACAAAATAGTGGATTCACAGCAGAAACCATGTGGGAGCGAGCCTGCTCGCGAGGAGGCCGTCACGTTCAACATCAACGTTGACTGTCACACCGCCATCACGAGCAGGCTCGCTCCCACAGTTGATTCCTGGTGTTCACAAAATAGTGGATTCACAGCAGAACCCATGTGGGAGCGAGCCTCTTGCGATGGCGGTGTATCAGTCTCCGTCAATATTGACTGACAGACCGTTATCGCGAGCAGGCTCGCTCCCACAGTTGATTCCGGGTGTTCACAAAATAGTGGATTCACAGCACAACCCATGTGGGAGCGGGGCGGGGGGCGGGGCGGGCCGCCCCCCAAACAAAAAACCAGTAGGTGGCCCCCCCCAAAGCCG
>NZ_JASCOM010000557.1:0-545 GCF_029959925.1 Pseudomonas sp. PS02303 | reverse complement strand
TGACTGGGGTGAAGTCGTAACAAGGTAGCCGTAGGGGAACCTGCGGCTGGATCACCTCCTTAATCGACGACATCAGCTGCTCCATAAGTTCCCACACGAATTGCTTGATTCATTGAAGAAGACGATAGAAGCAGCTTTAAGCTCCAAGCTGATAGCTCCAAGCTAACAGTTGCGCGCTCGAAATTGGGTCTGTAGCTCAGTTGGTTAGAGCGCACCCCTGATAAGGGTGAGGTCGGCAGTTCGAATCTGCCCAGACCCACCAATTTTGTTATGGGGCCATAGCTCAGCTGGGAGAGCGCCTGCCTTGCACGCAGGAGGTCAACGGTTCGATCCCGTTTGGCTCCACCATATAACTGCTTCTGCTGTTAGAGTTTAGAAATGAATATTCCGGTGTGAATATTGATTTCTAGTCTTTGATTAGATCGTTCTTTAAAAATTTGGGTATGTGATAGAAAGATAGACTGAACGTTACTTTCACTGGTAACGGATCAGGCTAAGGTAAAATTTGTGAGTTGCTCTTAATTGAGTATTATCGAATTTTCGGC
>NZ_JASCOM010000556.1:0-556 GCF_029959925.1 Pseudomonas sp. PS02303 | reverse complement strand
AGGCTTGCCCGCGAAGGCGTCGTGACATTCAAAACAAGCGCTGACTGATACAACGCCTTCGCGGGCAAGCCTCGCTCCTACAAGGGATTGTGGGGGGTTGAAGATCAGCCTTTGTCAGGACCTTTTGTCATCGCCTGGCTCGCCACCGACATGCACACCGCGGTCGTCGCCGATTTCGCCCGCGCGGTGCACACCGCGGTCGTCGCCGATTTCGCCCGCGCGATGCACACCGCGGTCGTCGCCGATTTCGCCCGCGCGGTGCACACCGTGGTCGTCGCCGATTTCGCCCGAGCGGTGTACACCGTGATCGTCGCCGGGCTCAGAGTGAGTGCCGCTGCGCCCGGATGAGGCTGAGCTGCCTGAGTGTCCCGAACCATGGTCGCCGCTGCTGTGACCGCTGCCGCTGTTGCCGCCGCTGCCGTTTCCACTGTGGCCGCCGCCATTGCCACCGCCGCCGCTGCCACCGTGACCACCGCCATTGCCGCCGCCCCCGCTTCCGCCACCGGAACCGCCGCCGCCGTGACCGCCGCCACCGCCACCAGAACCGCCGCCGCCG
>NZ_JASCOM010000555.1:0-559 GCF_029959925.1 Pseudomonas sp. PS02303 | reverse complement strand
GTGAAACGATGCATCGCCGATGGTAGTGTGGGGTTTCCCCATGTGAGAGTAGGTCATCGTCAAGATTAAATTCCGAAACCCCTATCTGCGTATGCAGGTAGGGGTTTTGTTTTGTCCGCAGGAAAGTGTGCTTTTTGAAACTCCGTATATGGACTACCAAGAAACATTCAATGTCCCCAGCGAGCCTCATTCATCCTGAACAACGGAATGAACGAATATCTGCTGCCAGGGACTATGGATAGCTGTTAGGCCACGTTTATTGATATGTGCTCATCAATCAAATGCTGCACCACACCCGGATCCGCCAAGGTGGAGATATCACCCAACCCATCGTATTCGGCGGTCGCAATCTTGCGCAGGATCCGGCGCATGATCTTGCCCGAACGGGTTTTCGGCAGCCCCGGTGCCCACTGGATCACGTCCGGCGAAGCGATCGGACCGATCTCTTTACGCACCCAGTTTTTCAATTCCAGACGCAGTTGCTCGCTCGGCTCTTCACCCGCGATCAACGTGACGTAGACATAAATGCCCTGCCCCTTGATGTCGTGCGGCACACCGA
>NZ_JASCOM010000554.1:0-579 GCF_029959925.1 Pseudomonas sp. PS02303 | reverse complement strand
CAGGAGATCTTCAGTGAATGCATAATGTGCGTTCACACCGATCACCTGTAGGAGCGAGCCTGCTCGCGATGGGGCCAGTCAACTCAACCCAAAAATCAGTTTCGGATGCTGGACAGGCTTGATCCGTCGTAGTCGTTCAGTCAGATAGACCGCGTCATCGTTCATCGCGAGCAGGCTCGCTTCCACAGGAGATCTTCAGTGAATGCATCATTTGCGTTCACACCGATCACCTGTAGGAGAGAGCCTGCTCGCGATGGGGCCAGTCAACTCAACCCAAAAATCAGTTTCGGATGCTGGACAGGCTTGATCCGCCGTAGTCGTTCAGTCAGGTAGACCGCGTCATCGTTCATCGCGAGCAGGCTCGCTCCCACAGGAGATCTTCAGTGAATGCATAATCTGCGTTCACACCGATCACCTGTAGGAGCGAGCCTGCTCGCGATGGGGCCAGTCAACTCAACCAAAAAATCAGTTTCGGATGCTGGACCGGCTTGAGCCGCGGTAGGCGTGCAGTCCGGTAGACCGCGTCAGCGTTCATCGCGAGCAGGCTCGCTTCCACAGGAGATCTTCAGTGAATGCATC
>NZ_JASCOM010000553.1:0-594 GCF_029959925.1 Pseudomonas sp. PS02303 | reverse complement strand
AGGTCTTGAAGTAGGTGTCGACGAAGCGGTCATGGTCGCCGTACAGCGTGCGCGCCTGGCCTGGCCACGAATCGAGAATCACCAGGTTGCCCTCGGCCACGCCTTCGATGATGTTGCCCAGGTTGTCAACCAACGCTGGCACCACACCGAAGAACGGACGTGCCGCCGAACCCGGCTTGAGGGCGTGGGCGCCCGGCAGCGGGCTCATCATGTTGCCGCCGGTTTCGGTCTGCCACCAGGTGTCGACGATCGGGCAGCGGGACTTGCCCACATTCTTGTAGTACCAGTCCCAGGCTTCCGGGTTGATCGGCTCACCCACCGAACCGAGCAGGCGCAAACTGCTGCCATCAGCACCTTCAACAGCGGCTTGACCCGACGCCATCATCGCGCGGATCGCGGTCGGTGCGGTGTAGAGGATGTTGACCTTGTGCTTGTCGACGATCTTCGCCACCCGGGTGATGTCCGGATAGTTCGGCACGCCTTCGAACAGCAGCGTGGTCGCGCCGTTGGCCAATGGGCCGTAGACGATATAGCTGTGGCCAGTGACCCAGCCGACGTCGGCGGTGCACCAGTAAACTTCGCCCGGGCGGTAGT
>NZ_JASCOM010000552.1:0-601 GCF_029959925.1 Pseudomonas sp. PS02303 | reverse complement strand
CCCCCGCCCCCCCAAAACCAGCTAACACGGTTTTTCTGATGTACCGGGTTTGGAGGGTTTGGGGCCGCTTCGCAGCCCAGCGGGAGCAAGCTCCCTCGCCACAGCAGCTCCCTCGCCACAAAGATTGCGATCAGTAGCCACGTCTTGATGGGTGGCCTTGGAATGAGGTTTTGTAGTGATGGCGCATGGGCGGCTAGCGGGCTTTTGTGCCTGGTGGGCATTTGTGGCGAGGGCGCTTGCTCCCGCTCGGCGGCGAAGCCGTCGCAAAACCAGCTAACACGGTTTTTCTGATGTACCGGGTTTGGAGGGCTTGGGGCCGCTTCGCAGCCCAGCGGGAGCAAGCTCCCTCGCCACAGCAGCTCCCTGGCCACAAAGATTGCGATCAGTAGCCACGTCTTGATGGGTGGCCTTGGAATGAGGTTTTGTAGTGATGGCGCTTGGGCGGCTAGCGGGCTTTTGTGCCTGGTGGGCATTTGTGGCGAGGGCGCTTGCTCCCGCTCGGCGGCGAAGCCGTCGCAAAACCAGCTAACACGGTTTTTCTGATGTACCGGGTTTGGAGGGTTTGGGGCCGCTTCGCAGCCCAGCGGGAGCAAGCTCCCTC
>NZ_JASCOM010000551.1:0-606 GCF_029959925.1 Pseudomonas sp. PS02303 | reverse complement strand
AAACAACTATTCCACCGAGGTAAGAAAGATGAGTGCGGCTTCTCTGTATCCCGTTCGTCCCGAGGTTCTGGCCAATACGCTGACTGACGAGGCAACCTACAAAGCCATGTACCAGCAGTCGGTCGTCAACCCGGACGGCTTCTGGCGCGAGCAAGCCAAGCGCCTCGACTGGATCAAGCCTTTCACCACGGTGAAGCAGACCTCCTTCGACGATCACCATGTCGACATCAAATGGTTCGCCGACGGCACCCTCAACGTTTCCTACAACTGCCTCGACCGTCATCTGGCCGAGCGCGGCGATCAAGTCGCGATCATTTGGGAAGGGGATGACCCGGCCGAAAGCCGCAACATCACCTACCGCGAGCTGCACGAACAAGTCTGCAAGTTCGCCAACGCCTTGCGCGGCCAGGATGTGCACCGCGGCGACGTGGTGACTATCTATATGCCGATGATCCCCGAAGCCGTGGTCGCCATGCTGGCCTGCACCCGGATCGGTGCGATTCACTCGGTGGTGTTCGGTGGTTTCTCGCCGGAAGCCCTGGCCGGTCGCATCATCGACTGCAAATCCAAAGTGGTCATCACCGCTGACGAAGGCATTCGTGCCGG
>NZ_JASCOM010000550.1:0-609 GCF_029959925.1 Pseudomonas sp. PS02303 | reverse complement strand
TGGAACTTCCCGATCCTGATGGCCGCCTGGAAACTCGCCCCGGCCCTGGCCGCCGGTAACTGCGTGGTGCTCAAGCCTGCCGAGCAAACCCCGCTGGGCATCACCGTGCTGATGGAGCTGATCGGCGACCTGCTGCCGCCGGGCGTGCTGAACGTCGTTCAAGGCTTCGGCAAAGAAGCCGGCGAAGCCCTGGCCACCAGCAAACGCATCGCCAAGATCGCCTTCACCGGCTCGACCCCGGTCGGCTCGCACATCATGAAATGCGCCGCCGAAAACATCATTCCGTCCACCGTGGAGCTGGGTGGCAAGTCGCCGAACATCTTCTTCGAAGACATCATGAAGGCCGAACCTTCCTTCATCGAAAAAGCCGCTGAAGGCCTGGTGCTGGCGTTCTTCAACCAGGGCGAAGTCTGCACCTGCCCTTCCCGCGCGCTGGTGCAGGAGTCGATCTACGACGACTTCATGAAAGTGGTGATGAAGAAAGTGCTGTCGATCAAACGTGGCGACCCGCTGGACACCGACACCATGGTTGGCGCCCAGGCGTCCGAGCAGCAATTCGACAAAATCCTGTCGTACCTGGAAATCGCCAAGGGCGAAGGCGCCGAGCTG
>NZ_JASCOM010000054.1:0-32790 GCF_029959925.1 Pseudomonas sp. PS02303 | reverse complement strand
CATGTGTTAGGCCTGCCGCCAGCGTTCAATCTGAGCCATGATCAAACTCTTCAGTTCAAACATCTTTGGGTTTTTAAGAAACCCTAAACTTGGCTCAGCAATCGTTGGTTACATCTTTGATTTCTCGCGGAGTAACTTGTGATGCTGATAATCTTGTTGACTATCAGTCTGACTCCACAAGCACCCACACGAATTGCTTGATTCAGTTGTTAAAGAGCGGTTGGTTAAGACCTTTCGTCTCAACCGAGGTGCGCATTCTACAGCACCTTTTTCAAATTGCAACCTAAAAAGTTTCTGATTTTACTAGCCAAATCAACTACTTACGCTGGAACAAACATCGATATGCTCGTTAGCGGGAGGCGAATAGTACAGCATTGAAATACGTGGTCAACCCCATCTTCCAAAAATTCTGCTTTTCTTCATCAAGCGAGCGGCAATCGAGATCTCAGAGACCCATTTGATCTGTCATGCGCCAACAGACGCACCATTGCAGTGCGATTCACTGGCGCAAAGCCGTTTCCTCGACTAGGGTTTCTACCGAATCGAGTGACCCTGATACCCCAGCGGGCGCGTGATCAAGGAGGATAAATGACGTCTATTCACAAAACCGAGAAAACCTATCGCACCTGGTCCACACCCATCCTCCTTGAACTCAAGGAGAGAGAGCACCAGCTGGACGCTGACGCCCGCCAGGCACTTCATAACATCCTGACAGAGCGAAGGCTGATAAACACCGGCAACCCGTCTGGCGTCGATCGCCGTCGCTCCAGTTCCTGATGACTTCCCTGCCAGCAACCGCTCAGCAGACCGGCCTCTTCATCGGATACTTCAAATGCTCCCTTGCGGTAGTGGCTAGTAGCCGCTATCCATTAAGGTGAATTCAGAAGGAGTACGCGAGGATGATTCCAAGATTCGTTGTGGTTCCCGCCATTCCCACGGAAACGGGGTCAACGCGCAACGGAACGCGCTTCTACTGCAAAACCGCCCCCATAGGGTTCAACCTCTATGACAATGAAGAAAAGCGCAGGCTGCCCACAACCTATCCGACACGGACAGAAGCCGAGGAAGAATGTTTGCAGCTCAATAACGAATGTCTTCAATGCACGCTGTCTGAGCGCTCCCCCCGCGTCAACGTGCCCTGAGCACGCGCAAGACTGAATGAGGGCAAAACGATGCTCATTTATTGAAGCAGACAAAAGTCCGAAAACAGAAGGAACTGGCACTACGCCATTAATGTCGTAGTGGCAGCACCTGGAGATTCGGATGAACCGCCCTCGATATTTTCAAATCACGTATGGCTTCAAGAAGACTCGGCATATTTTTATTCAACCCGACTCCCATATGTCTGAGGCAGACGCTTGGTACTACGCCTGCCTGCATTCGGGGATCGGGCTTTCGTATGGGGACAATCACGATCAGCAAGACTTTGATGCGCTACGAAGCCACGCACAGGAAAATGGCTTGAGGCAGGTGAGTTGGGAGGAGTTACCGTAAATGACCGTGTGCGGCCGCTGAGGTGCCGCCGTCCACGCCCTCTGTTGCCGTTGCAAATGCAGTGCTCGCCTCTTTCACCAACTTGCGCCATTCCACGCCGCTGATCAGCCCGGTACGTTCCATCTCGTCGGCAGCCTTGAGCAACTCGTCGTACTGTTCCTCAACATCCATGTGAATTTCCGGTTCTTTCAGAAGCTTGTACCAGGCCGCCAGGGCTTGCTTCTTTTGATCATCATTCATCGCCAAACTCCCAGGGACAGTTTTCACTTGGATGTTATCCAGCGAATGACCGTTCCTCAGTTCCGACATACGGCGCTTACAACCGAAACTCACATGCATTGAGTCTTACAAGCAGCTACGAACGGCCTTGCGCATCGCGCCCGACTTGGCCCATGGCGGGCCCTGATACAGCGAGACTCGACTGCCGTCCTTGTATTTCACGATGTCCAGAATCTCGTCAGCCGTAATAATGCTGGGCGCGTTGATCCGGTAGCCATTGGAAATACCGGTCTGAGTCGTCTTGGGGACTTCCTGCTGCCATAGTGGCAAAAGACACGCGGCGTATTCTTTGGGAGCCTTGTTACTGTACTTGCTGACGTTAGGCTCACCTGGAACCAGGGATGCCGGCAATGAACAACCCGCCAGCATCGCCATCGCTATTCCCCCAATCAACATCCGCATGACGCTTCCTTATCCTGAAAAACGGGAAATGTAGCGCGTAGCGAACCAGACATCCATCTATAGAATCAGCCCTCAGGGCGTTACGTTGTGATCGGGATAAGACCGTTTGTTCAAATACGTCATCCATCGCTCATACGCTTCATGCTGCCATTGAGTGACCCGCTCCCACTCCGGCCCACTTAACTGATGGGCCGAAATCAGCTTCATCATCTCCGCAGTTGCTGCGTCCAGGTCAACCATCAGCTCATGCGCATGGAATCTGAAATCATCGGTGCTGGTCATTTGAAGTTGCCTCGCCCTAGCGAACATTCGCCACTTCAGTACGACATCACGCGGGTTCGTTCGCGCTCACTCTCCCGACAAGCGGCGCACCTTCCATCCCCTGAGCAGCAGGCGAGCAAACGCCCCGCCCGTTAATTGGGACTACTCTTTTGTAGCGGGGTATCAGCAGGAGGTCATCATGTGGCTCAACGAAAATGAAAACGAACTTCGGCGTGATCTGCAAGGAGTTGCGTCGGACCTGAGGTGGTCGGCAGTGGAGCTCTTGCGCATCGCAGAGCAGCTACGCCTGGCCGGCAATGATGTCGATGCGCAAGCAACTAAAAGGCTGTGCGAGTTATTTCAGGGTGATGAACAGCGACTGATGGGCTATGCCGATGAAGTGAAAGCCAAAATCATCAGCCGGGCGAAAGCCCAATAACGGGAGCGTTGTCATGAACACGCCTCTATTCGCGCTAGATGTCATGCTGGCAGCGACGGGTGGCTGCAGCATTGATTCATACGTTTATCGGGACCAGCCGCTGGTCGCCAAGCATGGTTACTAGCCAACATGGGGTGGCAAGCTAGCTGGAAGCGGGTTTATTACAAGTGTCCCGCCATTTATCCGCGAACCTGTTAATGGCTTGGCTTTTGAGTTCTCGAGAATCGAGGACGGGCTGGTTGTACGCTTCGTTGATCAGCATGGCACCCAACTTGTCATGATCAGGATTGCCCGACTTCACGGCCAGCAGGCTTTCTTTCGTTTCGTTATTTTGCCGAGACTGCATGATCGATCCGGCCAATGTACGAAAAACATCGCAGACCTTTTGGTTGGTGTGGATTTCGCCTTGCGTCTGGGCTAGAACCTGACCAACACCAGCAAGGTAAACAGCAGATAACAATGCCAGAGCAGTGCAGCGACCTTTCAACATGCTTTCTTCCTTGAATTAAAAGCGGCCACCCTATCATCCAAATGTCACGTTTAAAATCTTCCAACTCCTGATTTCAAGACAAAAAAAGCCCCGGCATCCCAGGGCTTCAAACTCGCGCTCATTCTGATTTCTGGCTTGGCGTCGATCGAACCGCTCTTGCTCTGTAGGCAGGAAGCGCTGCCGCAAACGCCAGTGCCTCCTCTTTGCTGCCAAAAGCCCCGAGACGGTCGCCTTTGGTGCAAACCCGCCAGGGGCCGTTGTTTACGCTGAGTACGTCATAACCGTTCATGTGCATTTTATTCAGCATCGGAACGCTCATAGTCACCTCCTTTTCGGCAGTGATAAGCCACGATTGACTTGGCTACCTTACACCCGCCCTTTGCCCAAGTGCCGACCAGACGTCGTGTCAGGTTTTCGACATTCCTTTGCACTTTCTACCGCTTCCCTCACTCCAACCCTTTGAAACAGAGGCATGGGCCTGAATATTGCATTTTCATGACTGTTTTATGACAAGCGGCGGTTTAGTAACACATGAAAGTACGGGCAACAGTCATTTGCGAGCAGGATCGGCATGTTCTCCTGGTGCGCAAACTCAGGTGTCGCTGGACCTTGCCCGGAGGAAAAGTCGAGCGCGGCGAAACCACTGCGGACGCCGCCATGCGCGAGCTCCAGGAAGAAACCGGGCTTGGAGTCGACGGCTTGTTGTACTTGATGGAACTGGAAACGGGCAGCACCCGCCACCAGGTGTTCGAGGCGTCGGTCCTAAACTTGGACGAAGCCCGGCCCCAAAATGAAATCTTCGATTGCATGTGGTTTCCGCTGGACTCAGTCCAGAACCTGAACACAAGCGACGCCACGCTCAAGATCGTCAAAGCCTTCCAGCGTCGCTTGTAAGTTTGCGCAGCCGCCTCAGCCCTGATCGCCGCCGCCCACCGGCATGACCATGCCGGTGATGTACGAAGCCTCGTCGCTGGCCAGAAACAGAATAGCGCCAGCCTGCTCATCCAGCGTGCCGTAGCGCTTCATCAAACTGCTGTCGAGCGTCTGGCCGACAAGTTGCTGATACCAGACTTTCTCTTCGGCGCTCTGCTCTGCGCTGTTTCGCGGGATGACCCGCGGCGGTGCTTCGGTGCCGCCGGGCGCGGTGGCATTGACCCGGACTCCGCGACCGGCGGTTTCAAACGCCAGGCAAGCAGTCAGCGCATTGACACCGCCCTTCGCCGCGCCATACGGCACACGATTGATGCTGCGGGTGGCGATGGACGAAACATTGACGATCGCGCCGCTGCCCTGTTCAAGCATGAACGGCAGCGCGGCGTGGCAGCACCACAAGGTCGGAAACAACGAACGACGGACTTCGGCTTCGATCTGCTGCTCTTCGTAGTGTTCGAAAGGCTTCGCCCAGATCGTGCCGCCTACGTTGTTGACCAGCACATCCAAACGCCCAAAGCGCTCGACGGCGGTGCGCATCACGCGGCTGCATTCGCTGTATTGCTCAAGGTCGGCGGTCAGGGCAAGCACCTGGCTGCCCTGCCCCAATTGTTGCTGCACCTCGAACACCAGGTCCGAGCGATCAACCAGAATCAATCGCGCACCCTCAGCGGCCATGCGCTCCGCCACACGCCGACCAATGCCTTGCGCCGCGCCGGTGATCAGCGCGACTTTTTCGTGAAATCTGTTCATGTGGACCTCGTGACGAAGGATGCCATGCAGTGAAAACGTCTCAGACAAAACACTGACCTGTGGAATCAGTGATCACGCAACGGCTGGACTCAAGCCGCGCTGGCAGCGAATTTCTCGTAATAGAAGTTCGCAGGCGCGACGCCTTGCTCGCGAATGAATTGACTGACCGCTTCGACCATCGGCGGCGGGCCGCACAGGTAGATGTCGACGTCGCCCTCGTTCAAATGTCGTGGCTCGATATGCTGGGTCACGTAGCCTTTGAGCGGATGCTGGCTGTCGGGGTTGGCGACGCAGGCACTGAAGCTGAAATTCGGGATGCGCGCGGCAAACGCTTCGAGCCGGTCCATTTCCACCAAGTCAAAATCGTTGGTCACGCCATAGATCAGATGCAGCGGATGCTCGCTGCCCTGCTCGGCTATTTTCTCCAGCATCGCGGTGAACGGCGCCAGACCGGTTCCACCCGCCAGCAGCAACAACGGCCGGCGAATGTCGCGCAGATAAAAGCTACCCAACGGCCCGGCCAGACACATGCTATCGCCGGCCTTGGCCATGCCGGTGAGGAAGCTGCTCATCAAGCCGCCGGGCACGTTGCGGATCAGGAAACTCACTTCGCCGTCACGCTGCAACGAGCTGAAGGAGTAAGCGCGGGTCTGCTCGCTGCCGGGAACTCCCAGGTTCACATACTGACCCGGCAGAAACGCCAGTTTGCTCAGCGCTTCGCCCTTGATCGACAGCGCGATGGTGCTGTCGGACAACTGCCGCACGGCGCTGATGGTGGCGTCGTAACTGGCCTGCTGGGTACGGCAAACCTGCGATGAAGTCGGCACGCGCACCACGCAATCGCTCTGGGCGCGCATCTGGCAGGTCAGGACAAAACCCTGCTGCGCTTCATCGGCGCTGAGCGCGTCTTCGATGTATTCCTCGCCCAAGTCATAACGACCGGCCTCGGCGAAACACTTGCAGGTGCCGCACGCGCCGTCGCGGCAATCGAGCGGAATATTGATGCCTTGACGGTACGCGGCATCGGCCACGGTTTCGCCCACGTTGGCGTCGATGAACCGGGTGACGCCGTCTTCGAAATTGAATGCAATGGAATGAGTCATGACGGCCGCCTCAGAGGTGGTAGACATCGATGACCTGGCGAACGTAATCGTTCTTCAGGATCACTTTCTTGGCCTTGATCAGCAGGTTTTCACCGCGCCCATCAAGGGTGTAGAAACTGCTGCCGAAATAGCTGTCGACGGTCTTGTAGCGAAAGCTCAGGGTGTGCCAGTTGAAGCGCACCTTGCACAGGCCGTCGGCCTGCTCAAGCAGTTCGATGTTGCTGATGTTGTGCGATGTGCGGGTGTCCGGAACACTGGCGCTGGAGCGCTCGGTCTTGATGCGGAAGATGCGGTCTTCCAGGCCGGTGCGGTTGCCGTACCAGATCAGCGAAATTTCCCGCTGCGGGTCTTCGGTCAACTCGTCGTTGTCGTCCCAGGAAGGCATCCAGAAAGAGGCATCGGCGGCGTACATCTCCAGCCAGTCGTCCCATTGCTTGTCGTCGAGGTAGCGTGCTTCGCGGTAGAGGAAATCGCGCACTGCATCATAAGTGAGGGTCATTGCACGGCCTCCACAGCAATCAATTCCGGCTGTTCGGCAGCCAGGGCCTTGAGCATGGTTTGCTGCCAGTACTTGTGTTGCAGCACGAACAGGCCTTCGTCTTCGGTGCGCACGCCGCTGAGCAAGGGATGCAGGTCGATTTCCCTGGCTGCCTCATCGGCGCCCTCGACCCAGTGTTCGGCACCGCGGGACATGTCATTCCACGTCGTGACGCTGCCCTGATAGCTGGTCTGGCACGAGCGAAACTCTTCCAGATCATCCGGGGTGGCCATGCCGCTGACGTTGAAGAAATCCTCGTACTGACGAATCCGGCTCGAACGGGCGTGGTCGCTTTCGCCTTTGGGGGCGATGCAATAGATGGTGATTTCCGTGCGGTCGACCGAGATCGGGCGGGCGATGCGGATCTGCGAGCTGAACTGGTCCATCAGGTAGACGTTCGGGTACAGGCACAGGTTGCGCGAATTCTCGATCATCCAGTCGGCACGGGCCTGGCCGAAGTCCCGGGACAGCTCGTCGCGGCGTTCGTAGAGCGGGCGATCCTCGGGGTTGGACCAGCGGGTCCAGAGCAGCATGTGGCCCTTGTCGAACGAGTAGAACCCCCCGCCCTGCTTGGCCCAGGTCCCGGCGCTCATGGTCGGATTGCTGTCACCGGCTTCACGCTGTTTGCGCTGGTTCTGGGTAGCGGCGTAGTTCCAGTGCACGGAGCTGACGTGGTAGCCGTCGGCGCCGTTTTCGGCGGTGAGTTTCCAGTTGCCTTCATAGATATAACTTGAGGAACCGCGCAGCACTTCGAGGCCATCGGCGGACTGGTCGACGATCATGTCGATGATCTTTGCCGACTCGCCCAGGTGCTCGACCAGCGGCACCACATCGGCGTTGAGGCTGCCGAACAGGAAGCCGCGGTACGACTCGAATCTCGCGACTTTGGTCAGGTCGTGGGAGCCTTCGCAGTTGAAGCTCGCCGGGTAACCCGCAGCCGCCGGGTCTTTGACTTTGAGCAGTTTGCCGGAGTTGTTGAAGGTCCAGCCGTGGAATGGGCAAGTGTAGGAGCTCTTGTTGCCGGTCTTGTGCCGGCACAGCGTCGCGCCGCGATGGCTGCAGGCGTTGATGAAGGCGTTGAGCACACCTTCCTTGTTGCGCGCGATGAAGATCGACTGGCGCCCCATGGTGGTGGTGTAGAAATCGTTGATGTTGGGGATCTGGCTTTCGTGCGCCAGGTACAGCCAGTTGCCTTCGAAGATGTGTTTCATCTCCAGGTCGAACAGCCGTGGATCAGTGAACATCTCGCGCTTGCAGCGGTAGATGCCCTGTTCTTTGTCATCTTCAAGCAGGGAGTGAAGGTATTCGGGTCGCAGGGACATGGCCGCCGCCTCCATTGTTTTTATTCAGGCAGGGCCATGCTAGGACGGGGGGATGCGAGGGACTATCCGATGGGTGCAGACGTGTATCCGTTTACTGCAACGTGCGGTGAATCATTGATGCCCACCCATCAGGACCGACAGGAACCTGTGGCGAGGGAGCTTGCTCCCGCCGGGCTGCGAAGCAGCCCCAAAACCTGCGACCGCGATTATTCTGCAAAACCGGGGGTCACAGGTTTGCGACTGCTGCGCAGTGGAGCGGGAGCAAGTTGCATGTCGCCTGGGGTCAGTGCCGGCGCTTGAGGGTGTCGGACGGTAACTCGCCGAACTGTTTGCGGTAGTTGTCGGAGAACCGCCCCAGGTGCAGGAAGCCGTAATCCATGGCCACTTCCGTGACGTTTCGCACGTTGCAGGTCGGGTCGCTCAGGCACTGGTTGATGCGTTCGAGTTTCTTCTGCCGGATGTAGTTTTGCGGCGAAGTCCCTGCGTTGCGTTCGAACAAACCATACAGCGAACGCAGGCTCATCCGAGCCTGACGCGCCAGTTCTTCACTGTCGATGTCCTGCTTGAGGTTGCGCGCGATGTAATCGGCAATCCCCTCGAACGTCGTCGCCGGCGAGCCAAGGCTGCTGCGGATGACGTTGGTTTTCATCAGGCTGAGCATCTTGCTGACGATGATCTGCGCGTAGTGTTCCTGAACCCGGGGAATCTGCTGGGTGGCCTCGGCTTCCTGGCAAATCATCGCCAGCAGGCCGACAAAGCCTTCCAGCTCATCAAGCTGATAACGATTCTCCAGAAACCGCACGCCCTGCCCCGGATAGCGCCAACGCTGCTCCTCGCACACCGACTCGAACAGCCGGGTAGGTACTTTGAGGATGAATTTTTCGCAATCGTCGGAGTACGTCAAGTCCACCGGGTCGTCGGGGTTGATCAGCAGCAATTCACCTGGCGCAAAGTAATGCTCCTGACCGTAACCGCGCCACAGGCAGTTGCCGCGCAGTAGCACTTGCAGGTGATAGATCGTTTCCAGTGCGCCCGAGGTCACCCGCACGCTGGCGCCGTAGCTGATGCGGCACAGGTCAAGGCTGGCGAATTTGCGATGATCGAGGCTGGCCAGAGGACGGCCGGCCCTGGGCATGAGGATGCAATGATTGCCGACATGCTGATTGACGTAACCCGACACCGCGTAAGGGTCGGCGTGGTCGAATACTCTGCTGCGCGGACTCAACAGTTGCGCCTGCATCATCGGGTTACTCTCGTTGTTGTTATTGATTGCGTCGGGTCATTCTAAGGCCATATTTGCAGCGGTGCGTCAGTGGGCTGACCTGTGGAAGGTTCTGGCCCTATCGCGAGCTGGCTCGCTCCCACAGTTGACCGCGTTCGCCCTGAAGTAACTTGGTCAATGTGGGAGCGAGCTGCTCGCGATAGGGCCATCAGTCTCAACATCAACGTTGACGGACACCCCGCATTCGCAAGCAGGCTCGTTCCCACAAAGATTCGATGATCGAGGCGATCAATCCTCGAGCGCACGAACCCGTTCGTGGCGCTGCTGCTCGTCAGGTTGCGCGGAGGTCTGCAAGGTAAAATCGAAGTCGATCTCGGCAAACCGGCCGCTGACACCATGGGCCGCCGCGCGCTGCGGGTCGTCGCTGAAGATGATGTGGGCAATCAGTTCGTCGCGGGTGGCGTAGGCAAAATCGTCATGCAGGTACTGATCGCCATCGAGGTTGATCTGGGTGGTCAGGTGACGATGGTCCGGCGCGGAGATAAAGAAGTGAATGTGCGCCGGACGCTGGCCATGACGGCCCAGTTGATCGAGCAATTGCTGGGTCGGACCGTCCGGCGGGCAACCGTAGCCCGACGGCACGATGCTACGGAAGCGATACCGGCCCTCGGCATCGGTGACGATGCGGCGGCGCAGGTTGAATTCCGATTGCGTGGTATCGAAGTAGGAATAAGTGCCGCCCGTGTTGGCGTGCCAGACATCCACCACTGCGCCGGCCAAAGGTTCGCCAGCGGTGTTGCGTACCTGGCCCTGCATGAACAGAACCACGCCCGGATCAACGCCATCGTCCAGTCGTGCCTCAGCCTCGGACAACGGCGCGCCCGCCACATACAACGGGCCTTCGATGGTCCGCGGCGTACCGCCCGCCTTCCCCGCCTGCTCGTCTTCGGCGTCCATCAGCAAGTCCAGGTAGTGTTCCAGGCCGAGGCCGGCCACTAGCAAACCGGCCTCCTGGCGCGCGCCCAGCACGTTGAGGTAATTGACCGCTTTCCAGAACTCTTCCGGGGTCACGGCGAGGTCTTCGATGATGTTTACCGAATCACGCAGAATACGGTAAACCAAGGCTTTGACCCGCGGGTCGCCAGCGTCGTTGAGCAAGCCGCTGGCGTCTTCGAGAAACTTCTGGGCACTGGCAGTGTGGGAAATCTTGACGTTCATTTTTTGGGGTTCCTCATCTTGTAATTATGGGCGTAGCAAACTGAACAGGTTGGGTTCAGCGGTCATCCTCGCGAATGGAAGAAGGATGCCAGCACATCGCATCGACCTCGATCGCCATGTACGGAAACAGCGGCAATTGCATCAGCAGGTCGTGCAGTTCCTGAACGCTGTCGACGTCGAAAACGCTGTAATTGGCATAGTGCCCGGCGATGCGCCACAGGTGACGCCATTTGCCTTGCTCTTGCAGGCTCTGGGCCAGGGCTTTTTCATCGGACTTGAGCTGGGTGGCGAGATCCGGGTTGATGTCGACCGGTAGATTCACGGTCATTTTTACGTGAAATAGCATGATGCTCTCCTCAGGCTTGATGAACGGAAGTGGATGTTTTGTCGCGCCGGAAAAACGCCAGGCGTTCCTCATCCAGGCTCAGGCCAAGGCCTGGTGTTTGCGGCACGTGCAGCGCAAAGTCGCGATAGACCAGCGGCTCGCTGAGCACGTCTTCCGTCAGCAGCAACGGGCCGAACAGCTCGGTGTCCCAGGCCAGTTTATTCAGGGTGATAAAGGCATGGGCCGAGGCCAGCGTGCCGATCCCTCCTTCAAGCATAGTGCCGCCGTACAGACCGATACCGGCAGCTTCGGCGATGGCGGCAGTCCGCAGCACGGCCCGTGGCCCGCCGTTCTTGGCGATTTTCAGGGCGAACACCGAAGCGGCTCCTTCGCGCGCCAGATTGAAAGCGTCTTCCACGCACTCGATGGATTCATCGGCCATGATCGGCGCCGGGCTCATGGCGTTCAGTCGCACCATGCCGGCGCGGTTGGTGCGTGAGATCGGCTGTTCGATCAGGTCGATGCCGTTGCTGCCCAGTATCCGGCAGGCGCGCAGCGCGACCGCCTCGTCCCAGGCCTGATTGACATCGACCCGCACGCTGGCGCGATCGCCCAGGGCTTTCTTGATGGCAATAACGTGGGCCAGGTCACGATTGACTTCTCCGGCACCGATTTTCAGTTTGAAGATCCGGTGGCGCCGCAGGTCGAGCATTTTTTCCGCTTCGGCGATGTCCTTGTCGGTGTCGCCGCTGGCCAGGGTCCAGGCCACCGGCAGCGCATCACGAACGCGACCGCCCAGCAACTCACTGACCGGCAGGCCAAGGCGTTTGCCCTGGGCGTCGAGCAAGGCGCTTTCGATACCTGATTTGGCAAACGTGTTACCTCGAATGCTGCGCTCCAGGCGCAACATCGCCGCATTGATGTTGCCGCTGTTCTCACCGATCAGCAGTGGCGCGAAGTGTTTGTCGATATTGATCTTGATGCTGTCCGGGCTTTCATTGCCATAGGCCAGGCCACCGATGGTGGTGGACTCACCAATGCCTTCGATGCCATCGGCGCAGCGCACGCGGATGATCACCAGAGTCTGGTTCTGCATGGTGTGCATGGCCAGTTTGTGCGGGCGAATGGTCGGCAGATCGACGATGATCGTCTCGATCGATTCAATGGCAGTTGCACGCATGTCGATACCCGTCAGGTTCTTTAAGTTCTGAAATGGATTCTCATACGGCTTTTTGCCGACGGCCAATATAGAATTGGTCTGGATCGATACCTTAAAGGTATTCAGCCGCTCAATGCCTGGAGGCACCATGGAATTGCGTCACCTGCGGTATTTTCAGGTGTTGGCTCAAACCCTCAATTTCACCCGCGCCGCCGAACTGTTGCACATTGCCCAGCCCCCGTTGAGCCGACAGATCCAGCAACTGGAAGATGAACTCGGGGTGTTATTGCTCGAGCGTGGCCGTCCGCTGAAGCTGACCGACGCCGGGCGCTTCTTCCATGAACACTCCACCGCCTTGCTCGAACAGCTGGCCAAGGTCTGCGACAACACCAAGCGCATCGGCCTGGGGGAAAAGACCTGGCTGGGCATCGGTTTTGCGCCATCGACGCTGTATGGCGTGCTGCCGGAACTGATTCGTCGCTTGCGCAGTGGCGAGCCTCTGGAGCTTGAGCTCGGGCTTTCGGAAATGACCACGCTGCAACAGGTGCAGGCGCTCAAGGCCGGGCGCATAGACATCGGTTTCGGGCGGATTCGCATCGACGACCCGGCGATCATCCAGACGGTATTGACCGAAGACCGGCTGGTCGCCGCCCTGCCCGCCGGCCACCCACTGCTGGCCGGGCCGATCAGTCTGCGCCAACTGGCGAAAGAGCCTTTTGTGCTGTACCCCGGCAATCCACGCCCCAGCTACGCCGACCACGTTATTGCGCTGTTCGAATCCTACGGCGTGAGCATCCACGTGGCGCAATGGACCAACGAACTGCAAACAGCAATCGGTCTGGTAGGGGCCGGTATCGGGGTCACACTGGTGCCCGCGTCGGTGCAGTTGCTGCACCGCGACGACATTGGTTTCACCCCATTGCTGGAAGACAACGCGACGTCACCGATCATTCTCAGTCAGCGCGTGGGCGATGTGACGCAGGGGTTGAATCATTGCTTGAAGATAATTGATGAACTGCTGCCCCGCTAACCGGCAAAGGCCCGGCGCCCGGCACGCAGTTCGGTGCGTAATTCGCCAATAAGGTCGGAGATCGCGCGAACGGTGGTCAGCCTGGCGGGCGTTACACAGGGAATGAGCAAATCGATGCGCCCGGTGGCCGGGTCGTACACTTTGATCCGCAACAATCCATTGGGATTCACTGTGCACTCGCAGGAGAGCGGCTTAAAACCGGACTCTACAATGTTGCAAAGGACTGAAATAGAAACCATGACTGACGCCTCCTTGGCGGCTCATCGGATTCGACCCGCTGAGGATAGATCCATTTTCGCCCGTCTGCGCCCGCCGGCCTCACATTAAGTGTTAGCTGTTTCTCATTTTGCTGAAGTTCTAATGAGAATCCCCGTCCCACAACCAATTCCAGATTCCCGGCAACTTCACTGCCTCTGAACCGCTTCTGACGGTGCGCGCCAAAGCCGCCCGTTGCAGCGCCGCCCTGTCGTCGTAAAACGGCTTCTGCGCCAACGTCACCCCCGTGGCACGGGCGCTGTCGAGGAGAATTTGCAGGTATTCGCGGGCATGCCGGGCGGTGTAGCGATTCAGGTCGTGGAAGGTCACCACCACCGGAATCACACCGTCCACCGTCGGCAATTCGCCCAGTGCAATGCGCTCACGCACTTCGGACAGTTGCCGCAACATGTTGGCCCGTCTCCGCGGGCTGGCGTTGAAGCCCCAGATCTTGCCGTCGTTGGCGCTCAGGTCGGTCAGCAGCAGGTGCAGACCATGTCGCTGATAGGCGGCGAACACACGTGTGTCGTAGTTCCAGAACGGCGGACGCACCAGGGTGGGCGGTGCGCCGGTGATTGCGGCAATGTCGGCACTGCCCTTGCTCAATGATTGCTCCAGCTCTTGCGGGCTCAGCGAGCGGTGATTGGTGTGCGAGTGGGTCGCCGTGTGGAAACCCAGCACATGCCCTTCAGCCTGCTCCCGGTGCATGACCCCGCGCCCGATGTCGCTGTCGCCGGCCCGTGGCGCGCCGGTCTGCACGAAGAACACCGCTTTGATCCCCGGTTGCACCGGGTTCTGCGCGAGGCTGTCGAGCACCGTCATGCTCGGGTTCCAGAAACTTGACGCGCTGGGACCGTCGTCGAAGGTCAGCACAAAGCGGATCGGTGGCTGCGCGCGCAGACGCTGTTCGGTCTGCGGGGTCAGCTCGATCGGTGAAGCGATGCAGCCAGCGAGCCCGACAGCGATGGCTAGCGTAGTGAGAGCCTTGAACAACTGTTTCATGGTTTGCCTTGGGCCAGACCGTAATGGTCATCACGTTAAAACGGCAAAAACCCTTCGCCCATTGATCCCTTGTCAGCCCGCAGGTCGCTGCAGGCCGAGGTTGGATCAGGGTACACAGTGTTTGGTTCCAGCGCTCACCCTCGTGGCTTACCGCGCCAACGACTGCTGGAACCATCGCCAGAGCTACATTCGTCAGGAATTGGCCGTTCAACCACAGCATCCTCGCGAAGGACGGTACCCGTGCTCCTACACTAAAAGCTCAAGCCTGAGGATTAACCGATGTGCGGACGACTCTCGCAGTACCGTGGCATTCACGACTTTGTCGCGGTGCTGAGCATTCCCGACGCGCTGATCAACCATGTCGGTAATGAACCGCTGGCCCGCTACAACGCCGCGCCCACCACTCAACTCGCCCTGCTGCACCTTGAGCCTGACGGGTTGCACGCCGATTCGGTGCGCTGGGGATGGCGGCCGCACTGGGCGAAGGACCGGGCGGCGCCAATCAATGCCCGGGTCGAGAAAGTCGCTCATGGCCCGTTCTTCCGGGCGATCTGGCCGCACCGTGCGATTGTGCCGATCGACAACTGGTTCGAATGGGTGGATGCCGGCGACACGACGCGGCAGCCGTGGCTGATTCGTCGACGGGATCGGGCGCCGATCTACTGCGCGGCGATCGGCCAGTTCCCTCACGGTGGCAGCGAGCCGCGCGGCGACGACGGTTTCGTCATCATCACGGCGGACAGCGCTGGCGGCATGCTCGACATTCATGACCGACGGCCAGTGGTGTTGTCTGTGCAACTGGCACATGAATGGCTGGACCCGGCTACGCCTAAAGAGCGTGCCGAGCAGATGGTGCTCATGCAAGGTGAAGTCAGTGAAGTGTTCGAGTGGTACAGGGTCGATAAGGCAGTGGGAAATGTCAGGAACCAGAGTGCAATGTTGATTGATAAGCTGACTTGAATTGGATCCATTTCCGGTTTCTGAATAGCCGAACGGCATAAACGTTACACGGACTGTTTCATCCAAGAAACACTAAAAGGAATGCGGCAAAACGATGCATTAACCGCTTGTCTGACAATTGAATTGTTGTACATACATTTAGTAGTGCTACAGATAGCATGCGCGCCGCATTTCCCCTGGCAGTACCTAATTGACCAAAGAGTCAATAAACAAGGAAATCCCTAAATCCAACGAGCCTGCAGAGAACTAAGTTGCGCGAAGATCTTGTCATTAATCAAGTCGGCGGTCTGGAGTGCGTGTACCTGTCGCTGACAGAACGCTATCAACTTGACTGCTTTATCGGGCAATACATAAAGACCCGAAACCTGCGTTCCATCCCCAATATCAACGACATCCTGCGCTCAACCCTCGCAGCCTACTCCGGCAAGCCGCCAGTCATGGTCAACGAATTGAATGCCTGGATCGACAAGACGTTGGGCTACCGGGCCTCCCACCCGGATTTTCCGTCACTGGACGATATTTGAAGTGAGGCGCTGCTGAGTTCAGCACAAGACTGAACGAACCGAACATTGTTGCACTCTGAAGAAGAGGCCCATCGAGGCCTCTTTTTTCAGCTCTTATCTGCACAAGGATTGCGCCCCAGACTTTGCGAATTACCCGTTCGATGCCTGAATCAAAGCCTTGGCGAATTTAAGGAGGAATACATGAGCGAACTCATTCCCTATGCCGTGCATTATTTGCTCGATGGCGTTCGTCAGCACTTTTTCAAACTGGCTGAACAGTTCTCCGATGTTGACGCAATTCGTTCAGCCTCGGCGCATGCCTTTCCGCAATCCGACGGAAAGATCGCCGCACACGCCTCCCCCGAAACGGCGCGCTTGAGCGCTCAACAACTGGGTATCACGCAGATACGTTGGAATGAGGCGATCTGACGGCCTTACCCGCCCCGCTTGATCGCGAATGACTGTTCAATCAAGCAAAGTACTTCAGACACACCTGCTTTTGTGGCGAGGGCGCTTGCTTGACTGAAGATCAGCGGTGGGGGATGCGGACCCGTCAGGGCTTCAGCGGACGCTCTTGGTCACGATCTGACAGTTCTTTACCATCGTCGGGGTGCTTCCAGTCCGGTGTCGAACGCCTCTGTCGCTCAAGCTCTTCTTGAGTCGGTTCATCCTCATCTTCATCCAGATCAGGACGTTTTGGTTCATTGGCCATACGCGCCTCGCTTCCTGAAGGAATTCCCTTTAAGCGTAGAACAGTTTCCGAAGCGCGACTCAAAGCCACCAGCGCAGCAAAAAGAAAAACCCCATGCTCAAAAGCATGCTGAGCAAGGTATTGCGGGTGTACAGCACCAATCCCACCGCCACCAGCGAACTGATCAGGTACGGGTTGTCCCACTGCAGATTCAGCTGTTTGTCCGGCATGAACACAATCGGTCCGCAGATCGCGGTCAGCATCCCCGGCACGGCAAAACCGAGGAACTGCCGGGCATTGCTGCTCAAGCGCAGCGGCAGTCGTGGTTCGAGGAATACGTAGCGGTTCAGGAAGACGAGCACGCCCATCCCGATAATGACAGCCCAGACCATCATGTGCGCCCCCCATGGAATTTGTTGCAGATGAAGCCTGCAGTCATGCCCGCCAACCCCGACAGCACCAGCGCCGAGCCCCATTGCCAGTAGCTGAACAACACGGAACAAAACAGCGAAACCGCGACGCAGACCACCGTCGGAACGTTGCGTACCACCGGGGTGATCAGGGCAATGAAGGTCGCAGCGATGGAGAAGTCCAGCCCCAAGTGTTCGAGGCCGGGAATGCTGCTGCCGAGGACGATGCCGGCCAGCGTGAACAGGTTCCAGGCGATGTAAAACGTCAGGCCAACGCCCAGGGCGTACCAGCGATTGAACTGCTGTTTGTCATGCTGGCTGGTCAGTGCGAACAGCTCGTCGGTGAGCAAAAACCCCAGCCCCACGCGCCAGCGACCCGGCAGCGGTGAAATCACCGAACGCATACTCATTCCGTACAGCAAATGCTGGGAGGTCAGTAACAGCGTGGTCAGCAAAATCGAAAAGATCCCGGCACCGCCCTTAAGCATGCCGATGGCGACCAATTGCGCGGCACCGGCAAACACGATGCTCGACAACCCTTGACCTTGCAGCGGCGTGAGATTGGCCTCGATGGCCATGGACCCGGCCAGCAGGCCCCAGGGCGCGGTCGCCAGGGACAACGGCATGATCGCTACAGCGCCGCGAAGAAAGGCACTGCGCGGCATGAGTGAGTTCGACATAAAGCTCTACAACCAGGGGAAGACGCCAGACTGTGCCAGCAGTTGCGTTCGATGGCTTGAACAATCTTGCGCACTTGCGGGCAGCACTTGCCGAATGGCTCTGGGCAGCAGCAAGGAACAGAACCCGAGTACCATGGAGCCATTCGCCTAACGCGTCAGGGAGTCGACATGCTTTACCGGATCGCCGCCGATGGGCTGGTGCTGTTTCATTTGCTGTTCATTCTGTTCGTGCTGTTCGGCGGGCTGCTGGTGCTCAAATGGCGACCGCTGATCTGGTGGCACCTGCCCGCTGCTGTGTGGGGCGTGAGTGTGGAAGTCTTCCACCTGATGTGTCCCCTGACTCAATGGGAAAACGTCATGCGCCAGGCCGCTGGGCAAACCGGTTACGGCGGTGGCTTCATCGAACACTACGTGTGGCCGGTCATTTACCCCGCAGGGCTGACACCGGCGATTCAACTGGCGCTGGGCAGCGTGGTGCTGGTGATCAACGTCATGGTCTATCTTCGGCTGATCAGGTTGTGGAAGTTACGCCGGGCAGCCTGAAAAACCCGCCGAGAATCGAAAATGCTGTCGATTGAAGACCTGACATTGCTTCAAGCCATCCGCGAAACCGGCAGCCTGTCGCGGGCCGCCGCGCACTTGGGCAAAGCGCCTTCTACCGTGTCCTGCTGTCCAGGGCAGTGACCGCTTCGTTTGAAGTCAGTTGGCGATGACGCTCATGTTCCGCCCACTGGCCTTGGCCACGTACAACGCTTTGTCCGCAGCGGTGACGAGGTCGTCGGGCTGATCCTGCGAGGCCGGGTTGTAGGCGCAAACCCCCACGCTGACAGTCACCATACCCTCAGGGCATTCGCTGTGTACGATGCCGGCCTGCTGCACCCCGCGACGAATTTTTTCGGCGACCAGAAACGCCCCCACATAGTCGGTGCCGGGCAGCACCACCGTGAACTCCTCGCCGCCATAGCGGGCGGCCAGATCGCCGGGGCGTTTGATGTTGTCCTTGATAATCGCGCTGATTTTGCGCAGACAGTCATCACCCGCCACGTGCCCATAACGATCATTGAAGCTCTTGAAGTGATCGACATCGATCATCAGCATGGCGAGGTGGGTCACCGTGCGCCGGGCCCGGCCCATTTCCGCGAGGATGAACAGATCGAACTGACGCCGGTTGGAGAGCCCGGTGAGTGCGTCTTCGAGCGCCAGCAATTCAAGGCTGCGGTTGACCTCGATGAGCTTTTCCCGGGCATCAAGCAGCACGCTCTGAAAATGATTCTGCTGCTTCATGAAGCGAATGAGGCGATAGCCGAGCCCTCCCAGAAACACCAAAAGCAACAGCACGATGCCAGCGCTGAGGATGGACTCCTCGCGCCAGCCGGCCAGGACGTCTCGCTTGTCCAGGCCGGCAAAAACGATCAGCGGATAACCATCAACCCGTCGAAACCCCACCACTCGCTCCACACCATCAACATATGACTTGACGGTGGCCGTGCCGGAATTGCCCTTGGGCAACAGCTGCATGAACAGCGGCCCCTTGGCGACGCTGGTGCCGACGTCTGCTTCGTTGAATGGCCGGCGAACGACGATGCTGCCATCGTCGGCGATCAGGTTGATCACGCCGTTTTGGCCCATGTCGATGCTGTCGTACAGCGCGAGGAAATGGTCGAGGTAGATCGTTGCCAGCGCCACACCGGCGAAACTGCCATCTGGATGATTGATCCTGCGTGACACGGTCATGATCCATTCGCGGGTCGATCGACTCTTGATCGACGGTCCGATATGAGGTCCCCGGTCAGTATGATCACGATGGTAGATGAAGTATTCACGGTCGGAATTGTTCGCACCGGGTATATCCGCACCGTTGGAATTGGCGATCCACCCCCCTTTTTCGTCAAATACGAACAGACCATGGAGCTGGGTCAGCTCACTGCGTTGGGCGGCGAGCAAACGCCTGAATCTGGGCAGCTGCGCTGAGGCCACGCCCTCGTTTTCGACGCGGTCCACCAAGGCAAACAGCAGCGTATCGGCCTGTTTGATTGACGACTGCGCTTGCGACGTCAGGGTCTGGGCAAGGTTGGACATTGCCACTTCTTTGTCATGCAAATGGTACTGGCGCGAGTTCCAGGCTTCCCAGATCACAATGGCCGTCAAGGACAGGCACACCGCCACGAGCAGGACAACCGCGTAGCGGACCCTGCGCCGGGACTCGATTTGCTCGCCCCCCCAAGGCGCGACGGGCCGGCTGTGTTCAATTCGGTCGTTGATGGACGGATGCCCCATGACGCTCCCTGACTCGTTATGACATGGCGACTTTTCCCGTTCGCCCTTTTAGCGCCATCCAGTCGTGCCTGACACTCGGACCGCTATGCCCCACCAGAAACAAGATAGGCGATTTGCTCGCGTTGTGACGGGTTTGTGTGGGGTGAGGATGCGACCCCACGGGATTTACTTCGGTGGCTGCTTCACTGCTTCAAGCCAGGCCGGGTTCAGTTGTGTCTGTTCGGTATCGAGGCCCAGCGCTTCCATCCGCGCCTTGTGTTGCTCCACTTCCCGGCTCAATTGCCCATGGTCGCTGGAGTTGCCGTCCAGTTCGTGCATCTGGCTCAAGCCCAGATGGTAGAAACGCAGCAGTTTCATGGCCGTCGGATCACCCGCCTCCACCGCCGCTGTCACCTGATGCATCACATTGGTGATGCTCATCAGACTGCGCTTGAGCTGCCAGCCGTACACCGCCGGCGCCATCCAGGCCTGAGACCAGAACATGCCGCGCATCAGCGCCACCATCAGCAGCACCGCGACAAACACGCCGCCGACGTTAAATCGCAGATTGTCGCCCCCCGGCTCGCCAAACAACGCCACCGCCGCAGTGGACAGCACCATCGCCAGCGCCAGAAATATCAGCGCAATAATGACCGTGCTGCGCCGCGTCTGCTTTCGAAAGAGTTCGGCGTTCATCGGCTGGATTTCGAACATCGTGACGGGGTTCCTTGCATCAATGGTAAAAGGCTCGGTGAGCGAAAAGACTGCGGGGCATTATCGCCCCTGTGCAGGATTTAGCTATGCTGGGCGCCTCTTCATCTTTTCATCGTCAAACGGGGAACATGGCGATACAGCGCAGTTCGTGCCATCTTCTTTCTTGGATACACACTATTCGGATGCCATTTGCCTGTTTGAACGGCATCGTTTTAAGGATCATTGAATGACCCAACGACAAGTAATCAACGCCTCCGTCAGCCCTAAAGGCAGCCTGGAAACCCTTTCTCAACGTGAAGTACAGCAACTGAGCGAAGCCGGATCCGGCAGCACCTACACCTTATTCCGCCAGTGCGCCCTGGCCATCCTCAATACCGGCGCCCATGTTGATAACGCTAAGACCATCCTTGAAGCCTACAAAGATTTCGAAATCCGCATCCACCAGCAGGACCGCGGCGTCCGCCTGGAACTGCTGAATGCCCCGGCTGACGCCTTCGTCGACGGCGAAATGATCGCCAGCACCCGGGAAATGCTGTTCAGCGCCCTGCGTGACATCGTCTACACCGAAAACGAGCTCGACGCCCAGCGCATCGACCTGAGCACCTCCCAGGGCATCAGCGACTACGTCTTCCACCTGCTGCGCAACGCCCGCACCCTGCGCCCCGGTGTCGAGCCGAAGATCGTGGTGTGCTGGGGTGGCCACTCGATCAACACCGAAGAATACAAATACACCAAGAAAGTCGGCCATGAACTGGGCCTGCGCAGCCTCGACATCTGCACCGGTTGCGGTCCCGGCGTGATGAAAGGCCCGATGAAAGGCGCGACCATCGCCCACGCCAAGCAACGCATCCACGGTGGCCGCTACCTCGGTTTGACCGAGCCCGGCATCATCGCCGCCGAAGCGCCGAACCCGATCGTCAACGAACTGGTGATCCTGCCGGACATCGAGAAACGCCTGGAAGCCTTCGTGCGCGTGGGCCACGGCATCATCATTTTCCCGGGCGGCGCCGGCACAGCCGAAGAGTTCCTGTACCTGCTCGGCATCCTCATGCACCCGGACAACGCAGGCCTGCCCTTCCCCGTGGTGCTCACCGGGCCGAAACATGCGGCGCCGTATCTGGAACAGCTCGACGCGTTTGTCGGCGCAACGCTGGGTGACGCCGCGAAACAACACTACGAAATCATCATCGACGACCCGGCCGAAGTCGCGCGCCAGATGACCCAAGGCCTCAAAGCGGTCAAACAGTTCCGCCGCGAGCGCAATGACGCGTTCCATTTCAACTGGCTGCTGAAAATCGACGAGGGCTTCCAGCGCCCGTTCGACCCGACCCACGAAAACATGGCCAACCTCAAACTCAGCCGCGACCTGCCACCCCACGAACTGGCGGCCAACCTGCGCCGCGCGTTCTCCGGCATTGTCGCCGGCAACGTCAAGGACAAGGGCATCCGCCTGATCGAAGAACACGGCCCTTACCAGATCCGTGGCGATGCGGCGGTCATGCATCCGCTTGATCAATTGCTCAAGGCCTTCGTTGCGCAGCACCGGATGAAACTGCCGGGTGGCGCGGCTTATGTTCCGTGTTATCAGGTGGTTGCATAACAAAACTTATGTGAGCTGTAACATCGCGAGTCGGCCTTGTGGAAGCGAGGCTGCTCGCGATGAGGCCGGTACATCCAACTGTGCTGTTGCCTGTACGACCGCTATCGCGAGCAGACTCGCTCCTACAGGTTGAACGGGCAAATCCGGGAAATCTGTTTGGCCCGAAGGCCGCTGAGATCAGCCGCCCTGATTGCCACACGCCGCAAAATTGCTGTAATCCAATACCTTCTGCGTACCGCTCGAATCCAGATACGTCATCCGCGCATTCACAATCCCGCAATTTGCCCCGCCGTCTTCTACAGTGGAAATCACCTTCTTGATATCCCGATTTAAACGGCCGGAGGTATCTGCCATGTGTCGTAAAACCGGGACTATTAAGGCGTAAGGTGTCACACAGGGCAACCGATACAGTTCAATACACCCGCCCCTGAAAAAAACCGACTTGTATGCCCCTGTATCAAAGTCATCTCCAGATACAGTGAGATACAAAGGCCGGCAGGCAGGTGCGGCGTGGCTCCCTAGAATGCGCGACGTGCGAATAACAAGAGGTTTGAGCAATGGAACACGTGAACCACATCCTGATCGTCGATGACGATCGCGAGATCCGTGAACTGGTCGGTAATTACCTGAAAAAGAACGGCCTGCGCACCACCGTGGTTGCCGATGGCCGGCAGATGCGCAGCTTTCTTGAAACCAACACCGTGGACCTGATTGTGCTCGACATCATGATGCCCGGCGATGACGGCCTGCTGCTGTGCCGCGAACTGCGCTCAGGCAAACACAAGGCCACGCCGATCCTGATGCTCACCGCCCGCAACGACGAAACCGACCGCATCCTCGGCCTGGAAATGGGCGCGGACGATTACCTGACCAAACCGTTCTCCGCCCGCGAACTGCTCGCGCGGATCAACGCCGTACTGCGCCGCACCCGGATGCTGCCGCCCAACCTGCTCATCACCGAAAGCGGCCGGTTGCTGGGCTTCGGCCGCTGGCGCCTGGACACCACCGCCCGCCACTTGCTGGACGAAGACGACACGATGGTTGCACTCAGTGGCGCCGAGTACCGCTTGCTCCGGGTATTCCTCGATCACCCGCAGCGCGTGCTCAGTCGCGACCAGTTGCTCAACCTCACCCAGGGCCGCGACGCCGACCTGTTCGACCGCTCCATCGACTTGCTGGTGAGCCGCCTGCGCCAACGGCTGATGGATGACTCCCGGGAGTCGACCTACATCAAAACCGTGCGCAGCGAAGGCTACGTGTTCTCCTATCCCGTGGAATTGCTCGGCGCCGAATCATGAAACGCTACCTGCATTGGCCACGGACGCTGTCGGTGCGCAAGATGCCTTGGCGTTTACTCGCATCCAAGGTGCGCAACAGCATTTCCAGGCACACCTGAAACTCGCCGACGGCAGCCCGCTGACCATCGACGTCCGGCCATCGGTGATGCCGTTGTCCTCGTGGCTGCCGATGGTGCTGCTGGTGCAACTGACCCTTTTATTGATCTGCACCTGGCTGGCGGTCAGGGTCGCCATCCGCCTCCTCACCCGCCTCGCCCGCCTCGCCCAGGCAGTGGACACCCTGGATCCGAACACCCACGCGGTGCATCTGGACGAAAAAGGCCCGACCGAAGTCGCACATGCCGCCAAGGCGTTCAACGCCATGCAGGCGGCGGCCTGTGCGCCGAGCTCACCCTCGCGGCACAACCCTTGTAGCAACTCTGGGGCAAGGGTTTTGTATCCGTCTGTATAAGAACCCCGAACAGATACGTATAAGCCGATTTCAGCGCGTTCAAGCACACATCACCGATACACCCGGGCGTTTAACTGTGTTCACCGGATAGCAGCAGCTACCGACCCACACACATTCAAGCGCACGGAGAATCACCCATGTTCAACTTCTCGAAAGTCTCGTCCCTGGTACTCGGTCTGGCATTGGTTGGCGGCCTCGGCCTGTCGAACCTGGCGTCGGCCAATACCGTCAGCGCTGCGTCCCATAGCCAGATCCAGCAACTGTTGGTGGAAGGTGGCTCGGACCGGTTGCAACAGAATCGCGTCGCTGAATATGGCTCTGAAAACCTGCAAAACAACCGTGTTGCTGAAGGTGGCTCCGATCGCCTGATCGAGAACCGCGTTGCCGAAGGCGGCGCTGATCGCCTGCAAGAGCTTCGTGAGCGTGTGGCTGAAGGTGGCGCGGATCGCCTGCAAGAACTGCGCGAACGTGTCGCGTCGATCAGCCCGAAGAATGCCGTACAAGGGGGGGTTGTCGTCGCGGAGAATCGCCCTGAGTTCGGCTCCAAATATCAGCGTTACTGATCAAACTCTGCAAACCGCCAGAGATCAAATGTGGAAGCGAGCCGGCCCCGGGCGGCGTGGTGGTGGCGCGCTGGTAACAGGCGCTGGATGAAATGAGACGCGACGGACGTCTCGAACGACTCAGGCAGCGTTGGCCCAGCACCCCCCCGCTGACAGTGGATCAACGCGCTCGATATCAACTATGCGCAAGGGTGTTTTCTCATCGCGACGCTCCGGCACTACAGTGGCCACATCTTCTCCCCACTCTACTGGAGCAACATCATGAAAAGCATCATTGGTCTTGGTTTCGCCCTGTCGGTTCTTGGCGCTACATCCGCCATCGCCGCCCCACATGCCACCTCGCAAGTCGTTGCGGCAGCCAAAGTCAGCCAACCGGCAACATTGAACGTGAACACTGTCGGCGTTGATCACAAAGACAGTCAGGCCAGCAAACTCTACGTCGCGGAAAACCGCCCTGAGTTTGGTTCGAAGTATCAGCGCTATTGATTAACGGCTTTGGGCCGTTTGAAACAGGAAACCCCGGGTAGATCCGATCTACCCGGGGTTTCTCGTATCCGGGCAGGCGTGTAACCGAATCACTGTAGATCGTAGGCTCCAGCGGCGCAGGCGCTGCCAAAGTCTACGATCGTGTTCGCGCTTCAGGCCGCCAGCTGGCCGCTGGCAATCGCCGCCGACGCGGCCAGCATCGCCCGCAACAACACCGCACACCCTGCCGCCAGATCATCCGGCGCGGCATTTTCGATTTCGTTGTGGCTGATGCCGCCTTCGCACGGCACGAAGATCATCCCGGCCGGGCCGAGTTCAGCAAGGAAGATCGCGTCGTGCCCTGCTCCGCTGACGATGTCCATGTGCGACAGCCCCAGACCTTGCGCAGCCCCGCGTACCGCTTCGACGCAACCCTTGTCGAAGTAGAGCGGCGGGAAGTCGGCGGTGGGCGTGAGTTCGAAGGTCAGGCCGTGCTCCTCGCAGGTGGTTTCGATGACTTCACGGACTTCGGCGATCATCGAGTCCAGGCGCGCCGGTTCCAGATGACGGAAATCCAGGGTCATGCGCACTTCGCCGGGGATGACATTGCGTGAGCCGGGATAGGCTTGCAGGCATCCGACGGTGCCGCAGGCATGAGGTTGATGGCCGAGAGCGGCGCGGTTCACTGCGCCGACAATCACGGCAGCGCCGACCAAGGCGTCCTTGCGCAGGTGCATCGGCGTCGGGCCGGCGTGGGCTTCGACGCCGCGCAGTTTCAGGTCGAACCATTTCTGGCCGAGGGCGCCCATGACGATGCCGATGGTTTTGTGTTCGTCTTCGAGGATCGGGCCTTGCTCGATGTGCGCCTCGAAATAGGCACCGACGGCATGGCCGCTGACCGTGCGTGGGCCGGCGTAACCAATGGCATTCAACGCTTCGCCAACGGTGACGCCATCGGCATCGACCTTGGCCAGGGTTTCTTCGAGGGTGAATTTTTCCGCGAACACGCCGGAGCCCATCATGCATGGGGCAAAGCGCGAGCCCTCTTCGTTGGTCCAGACCACCACTTCCAGCGGCGCTTCGGTTTCCACGCCGAGGTCGTTGAGGGTGCGCAGCACCTCGACGCCGGCCAGCACACCGAAGCAGCCATCGAACTTGCCGCCCGTGGGTTGGGTGTCGATGTGGCTGCCGGTCATCACCGGGGGCAGGTTCGGGTTGCGGCCGGGGCGGCGGGCGAAGATGTTGCCGACGGCGTCGACGCTGACGGTGCAACCGGCGTCTTCACACCAGTTGACGAAAATGTCCCGGGCCTGGCGGTCGAGGTCGGTCAGGGCGAGGCGACAGACGCCACCCTTGACCGTGGCGCCGAGTTTGGCCAGGTCCATGAGCGACTGCCACAAGCGGTCGCGGTTGATGTGCTGATGGGTGGACTGCAGAACGTCTACAGCAGCGTTCATGGTGATCTCCTCAGGCAGTTCTTATGAATATTTTTTGGTGTTTTTGAGGCCGTCTTCGCGAGCAAGCTTCGCTCCTGCAAGGAATACGCGAACCTGTAGGAGCGAGGCTTGCCCGCGAAGAGGCCAGTGCTCACGCCGCAGATTTCGCGATTGACGCGCTAGGCCGCATCGAGCACAACCCGTAATAAATCAGCCCCCCCAGCGCCGAGCCGGTAAACCAGCCATAACTGTAGAACCAGCTGAACGCATCGCTGCCCAGGGACAGCAGCGTCAACGCCACCGGCACGCCAAACGCGATAAACCCGAACCAGTTCCACGCCGGGTACACGTCATCGCGATACAGACCGGCCAAGTCCAGTTGCTGTTTCTTGATCAGGAAATAGTCCACCACCATGATCCCGGCGATCGGCCCCAACAGGCTCGAATAACCCAGCAACCAGTTGGAGTAAACCGTCTCCAGGCTCAGATCCGAAACGATCAATCCAAGCTTCTTCAACAGCTCATGGGCCATCAGCGCCAGGCCGACCAGGCCAGTGAGGATCACCGCCTTCGTGCGGTTGATGAACTTGGGCGCAACGTTCTGGAAATCGTTGGTCGGCGACACGATGTTGGCCGCCGTGTTGGTGGACAACGTGGCAATGATGATCAGCGCCATGGCCACCGCGACCCAGACCGGGCTCTGAATGTGACCGATCAGGGTGACCGGATCGGAGACGCTGACGCCCACCAGTTTGACCGAGGCCGCCGTCATTACCACGCCCAGCGAGGCGAACAGGAACATGGTCAGGGGCAGTCCGATGATTTGCCCGATGATCTGGTCCTTCTGGCTTTTCGCATAACGACTGAAGTCCGGAATGTTTAGGGACAACGTGGCCCAGAACCCGACCATCGCGGTCAGCCCGGCGGCAAAGTAACTGACCACGCTGGCCCCTTCCGGGCGCTTGGGCGGGATCGCCATCAGTTCGGTCATCGACACGTTCGGCATGGCCCACACCAGCAGGCCTGCGCCCACCAGCACCAACAGCGGCGCCGAAAGGGTTTCCAGCCATTTGATCGAGTCCGCACCGCGAATCACCACCCACAGGTTCAAGGCCCAGAACACCATGAAGCCAATCACCTCGCCGGTGCCGCCCAGGGCTTTCCAGCCGTCGAACACCGAGCCGAGAAACAGGTGAATGGCTAGTCCGCCAAACATGGTCTGAATGCCGAACCAGCCGCACGCCACCAGCGCCCGAATCAGGCAAGGAACGTTGGAGCCGAGGATGCCGAAGGACGAACGCAGCAGCACCGGAAACGGAATGCCGTACTTGGTACCGGGGAAGGCGTTCAGGGTCAGCGGGATCAATACGATGATATTGGCGAACAGAATCGCCAGCAGTGCTTCGCCGACACTCAGACCGAAGTAAGCAGTGAGTACGCCGCCGAGGGTGTAGGTCGGCACGCAAATCGCCATGCCAACCCACAGGGCGGTAATGTGCCATTTGTTCCAGGTTCGTTCACGCACCTTGGTCGGTGCCATGTCGTGGTTGTAACGGGGACTGTCGAGGACGTCGCTGCCGGCTTCGAGCTCAAACAAGCCGTCGCGCTCGGTCACTTGCGATCTGATCTGTTGCATGGCCGCTCCACTGTTCTTTGAATTATTTTTTGCTCATCAGGGGCTGTTGGCATCAATAAGCGTGCCGGGCACCCCGTTTGCGCATCGGGCAGTTCCACAAAAACTTCGCAACCAACTGATGTTTATCAGTTTTTATATACCGTTCAAATAGTCCCTCGGTTACTTGCCTGTTCACTCAGGCCGAATGCCGGGCAAGTTGTCCGAACCGTCAGGGCTCAATCTGGTGCATGGGTCTTTTTTTTCAAAGTTGCGCATCAACCATAGACCATCCTCAAGCAGCTGATTTCACATAAGAAATCTCGTTCATTTTGAGAACCTGTCAAGTGCGTCAAAATGGTTCAGGACCACACCATTTTGGTGATTTCACAATTTAATCGTTATTTATCAATATGTTAAAACAGCAATAAGCTTATAAAAAATATTCTTGCTCATTCCATAAACTCAGACTAGTTTCTATTCCTGACAGCGCTGACAGGAATACACCTGTTTGCGCCGGCTTCATATAAAACATTTAGAACCGACATAAGTCGGTCATTGCCTGCGAGGAACTCGGAATGTCTCTGTTGATCCGTGGCGCCACCGTTATTACCCATGATGAAAGTTATCGCGCCGACGTCTATTGCGCCGACGGCGTGATAAAAGCCATCGGCGACAATCTTGATGTTCCGGCCGGCGCCGAAGTGCTCGACGGCAGCGGCCAATACCTGATGCCCGGCGGCATCGACCCGCACACGCACATGCAACTGCCCTTCATGGGCACCGTGGCCAGTGAAGACTTTTTCAGTGGCACTGCGGCAGGCCTTGCCGGTGGCACCACGTCGATTATCGACTTCGTGATTCCCAACCCACAGCAATCCTTGATGGAGGCGTTTCATCAGTGGCGCGGCTGGGCCGAGAAGTCGGCGTCGGATTACGGTTTCCATGTCGCCATTACCTGGTGGAGCGAACAGGTGCGCGAGGAAATGGCGGAGCTGGTCAGCCAGCATGGGGTCAACAGCTTCAAGCATTTCATGGCGTACAAGAACGCGATCATGGCCGCCGACGACACCCTGGTAGCGAGTTTCGAGCGCTGCCTGGAGTTGGGCGCGGTTCCGACCGTGCATGCGGAAAACGGTGAGCTGGTCTATCACCTGCAACGCAAGTTGATGGCCCAGGGCATCACCGGTCCCGAAGCGCATCCACTGTCGCGACCTTCTCAAGTGGAAGGCGAAGCCGCGAGCAGGGCAATCCGCATTGCTGAAACCCTGGGCACGCCGCTGTACCTGGTGCATGTCTCGACCAAGGAAGCGCTGGACGAAATCACCTACGCCCGCAGCAAGGGCCAGCAGGTCTACGGCGAAGTGTTGGCCGGGCATCTGCTGCTGGACGACAGCGTCTACCAACACCCGGACTGGCAGACCGCCGCCGGTTACGTGATGAGCCCGCCCTTCCGTCCTCGCGGCCACCAGGAAGCGCTTTGGCACGGTTTGCAATCAGGCAACCTGCACACCACCGCCACGGACCACTGCTGCTTCTGTGCCGAACAAAAAGCCGCCGGGCGAGATGACTTCAGCAAAATCCCCAATGGCACTGCCGGTATCGAAGACCGCATGGCTGTGCTCTGGGATGAGGGGGTCAACACCGGCCGTTTGTCGATGCAGCACTTCGTGGCGCTGACCTCCACCAACACCGCGAAGATCTTCAACCTCTACCCGCGTAAAGGTGCGATCCGCGTGGGCGCTGATGCGGACCTGGTGCTGTGGGATCCGGAGGGCACGCGGACCATTTCGGCGAAGACTCACCACCAGCAGGTCGACTTCAACATCTTCGAAGGCAAGACCGTGCGCGGTGTGCCGAGCCATACCGTGAGCCAGGGCCGGGTGGTGTGGGCCGATGGTGATCTGCGCGCTGAGCGTGGTGCCGGGCGGTATGTCGAACGGCCGGCGTATCCGGCGGTGTTTGACTTGCTGAGCAAGCGGGCTGAGCAGAATAAGCCGACTGCCGTGAAACGCTGAAAATCGAGGCCTTCGGCCTTCGCGGGCAAGCCTCGCTCCTACAGTGGCACGCAATCCAAAAAACAGGAGCGAGGCTAGCCCGCGAAGAGGCCGGCCGCGACAACACAAAACCAATGCCCATCAGAGGCAGTACCTCAATAACCGTGAGGCCAACACCGTGATCAAGTCCCTGAACCACCTCCCGCATCCCTATGAGAATGCGGCCGCCCTCGCCGGCCACTTCACCGACCTGGCACCGCCACTCAACGACCGTCAGGCGCATCTGGAAGCTTCGCGCTGCCTGTATTGCTACGACGCGCCGTGCGTGAATGCCTGCCCGAGCGAGATCGATATCCCGTCATTCATCCGCAATATCCATCAGGACAACGTCCAGGGCGCCGCGCAGAAAATCCTCTCCGCGAACATCCTCGGCGGCAGCTGCGCACGGGTGTGCCCGACGGAAATCCTCTGCCAGCAAGCCTGCGTGCGCAACAACGACCACGAGTGCGCACCGGTATTGATCGGCCTGTTGCAACGTTACGCCGTCGACAACGCGCACTTCAGCGAACACCCCTTCCAGCGCGCCGCCACCACCGGCAAACGCATCGCTGTGGTCGGTGCCGGCCCGGCCGGGTTGTCCTGCGCTCACCGCAGTGCGATGCATGGCCACGACGTGGTGATTTTCGAAGCACGGGAAAAGGCTGGCGGCCTCAACGAATACGGGATCGCCAAGTACAAACTGGTGGATGACTATGCGCAGAAAGAGCTTGAGTTCCTGCTGCAGATTGGTGGCATCGAAATCCGTCACGGCCAGAAACTCGGCGAAAACCTGACCCTCAGCGAACTGCATCAGCAATTCGACGCGGTGTTCCTTGGCCTCGGCCTGGCCGCCAGCAAGCAACTCGGTTTGCCTCACGAAGACGCCCCCGGCCTGCTCGCTGCCACCGATTACATCCGCGAACTGCGTCAGGCCGATGACCTGAGCCAATTGCCGCTGGCCGATCATTGCATCGTCCTCGGCGCCGGTAATACGGCCATCGACATGGCCGTGCAAATGGCCCGCCTCGGCGCTCACGACGTGAATCTGGTGTACCGCCGTGGTGTCGAGGAAATGGGCGCCACCGGTCACGAGCAGGACATTGCCAAGGCCAATCAGGTGCGCCTATTGACGTGGGCGCAACCCGAAGAAGTGCTGCTCGATGACCAAGGCAACGTGCGCGGCATGCGCTTCGCCCGCACGCACCTGGTGGACGGTCGTCTGCAAACCACCGGCGAAACCTTCGAGCTGGCCGCCGACGCGATCTTCAAAGCCATCGGCCAGGCCTTCGATGCCAGCGCCCTCGCCGATCCGCTGGCACGCGAACTCAAACGCCAGGGTGATCGAATCCAGGTCGATGAACAGCTGCGTACCAGCATTCCCTGCGTGTATGCCGGTGGCGACTGCACCAGCCTCGATCAGGACCTCACCGTGCAAGCCGTGCAGCATGGCAAACGGGCGGCCGAGGCCATCAATGCTCAACTGATGCTCAACGTGGAGGCTGCGTAAATGGCCGATCTTTCGATTGTCTTCGCCGGCATCAAATCGCCGAATCCGTTCTGGCTGGCCTCCGCGCCGCCGACCGACAAGGCCTACAACGTGGTTCGTGCCTTCGAGGCTGGCTGGGGCGGCGTGGTCTGGAAAACCCTGGGTGAAGACCCGGCAGCGGTGAACGTGTCGTCGCGTTACTCCGCGCTCTTCGGTGCCAACCGTGAAGTGGTGGGCTTCAACAATATCGAGCTGATCACCGACCGCTCGCTGGAGATCAACCTGCGGGAAATCACCCAGGTCAAAAAGGACTGGCCGGACCGCGCGCTGATCGTGTCGCTGATGGTGCCCTGCGTCGAAGAGTCGTGGAAGTTCATCCTGCCGCTGGTGGAAGCCACCGGCGCCGACGGCATCGAATTGAACTTCGGTTGTCCCCACGGCATGCCGGAACGCGGCATGGGCGCGGCGGTCGGCCAGGTGCCGGAGTACGTCGAGCAGGTCACCCGTTGGTGCAAGACCTATTGCTCGCTGCCGGTGATCGTCAAGCTCACGCCGAACATCACCGACATCCGCGTCGCCGCCCGTGCGGCCCATCGCGGCGGGGCCGATGCGGTGTCGCTGATCAACACCATCAACTCGATCACCAGCGTCAATCTGGAGCGCATGGTCGCCAATCCCGCCGTGGGCAGCCAAAGCACCCACGGTGGTTATTGCGGTTCGGCAGTGAAGCCGATTGCGCTGAACATGGTCGCCGAAATCGCTCGTGATCCGCAGACTCAGGGTTTGCCGATCTCCGGCATTGGCGGCATTGGCAGCTGGCGTGATGCCGCGGAATTCATCGCCCTGGGCAGCGGCTCGGTCCAGGTGTGCACCGCGGCGATGCTGCATGGCTTCCGGATTGTCGAGGAGATGAAGGACGGTCTGTCACGCTGGATGGACAGTCAGGGTTACGCCAGCATCCCGGAGTTTTCCGGTCGCGCAGTGGGCAATACCACGGACTGGAAGTACCTGGACATCAACTATCAAGTGATTGCGAAGATTGATCAGGACGCGTGCATTGGCTGCGGACGCTGCCACATTGCTTGCGAAGATACCTCGCACCAGGCGGTGGCCAGTTTGAAGCAAGCGGACGGAACGCATAAGTATGAAGTGATTGATGATGAGTGCGTCGGCTGCAACCTGTGCCAGATCACCTGCCCGGTGGAGGATTGCATCGAGATGGTGCCGATGGAGAACGGCAAGCCGTTTCTGGATTGGAATCATGACCCACGAAATCCCTACCATGTTGCCGTTTGAGATCTGCGTCGCCTGAGCCTTCGCCTGCGTCTTCGCGGGCAAGCCTCGCTCCTACAGGTTTGTGTCGATCCACGATTAAATAATCGACGCTGGCCCTGCAGGAGCGAGGCT
>NZ_JASCOM010000549.1:0-633 GCF_029959925.1 Pseudomonas sp. PS02303 | reverse complement strand
CTGGCAGGCCGCCTTCGCGGGCAAGCCTCGCTCCTACAGTGGAACGATGCACGTCTGCAAGTGATTGGTCGGCTGGCAGGCCGCCTTCGCGGGCAAGCCTCGCTCCTACAGTGGAACGATGCACGTCCGCAAGAAATTGGTCGGCTGGCAGGCCGCCTTCGCGGGCAAGCCTCGCTCCTACAGTGGAACGATGCACGTCCGCAAGAAATTGGTCGGCTGTCAGGCCGCCTTCGCGGGCAAGCCTCGCTCCTACAGGGGAACGATGCACATCTGCAAGAAATTGGTCGGCTGTCAGGCCGCCTTCGCTGGCAGGCCAGCTCCCACAGGGAATGATCTACATCTGCAAGAAATTGGTCGGCTGTCAGGCCGCCTTCGCGGGCAAGCCTCGCTCCTACAAGGGGTTCGGTGTACACGCTTCGCTTTTCACCACTCATTAGGCCGAGCGTTAGCTCGCCTGCTTTTGATCTTGATCTGCCCGCCCCTTCGGGAGGCTGAGTGGAGGCGTTCATCTGGGGGGTGGGCGCGTAGCGCCGTGCGGCGAAGCCGCACACATCGAGAGGAGGTCGAAGCGAAGCCGACCGGAGGCGATGCCCCCAGATGAATGCCGGAGCGAGGGTACGCCGAGCCTAGGCG
>NZ_JASCOM010000548.1:0-660 GCF_029959925.1 Pseudomonas sp. PS02303 | reverse complement strand
TTCCCACGCTCTGCGTGGGAATGCCTCAAGGGACGCTCCGCGTTCCAGCTCCCGAATGGGACGCGGAGCGTCCCGGGCTGCATTCCCATGCGGAGCGTGGGAACGATCATCAGTCCCAAAAAAGGACCGATCAGTCCCTTTTTGGGAATCTTCAACCTTCGCCAGCCTAGCGGTGGGTTTGTGTTTAAAAGTTTGTCCGAAGGAAGGGTTAGCGGCTACGTGGCCTGGCGTCGCAGCCTACAGCAATGCCGGAAGCCGCTCGCCAATCTGTAATCGGAAACTCATTATGGCCAAGGTAACGACCAACCCAGCAGATAACTCTGACATCGATTCCCAAGCGTCCCTTGAAGCCGAGAAACTTAAAGAAGCTGCCGACCGCGTCTTCTCCTATTACTTTCCCCCTGCTCACGAAAAAACGTCGAGGCGCCGTAATAAGTCCCGGCTCTTCACTGTATGCCCCGACATCGACACCGAAGCCTTGCTGGCCAATGCCTCCGAAGACTTGCTGTCCATCAGCGCCATTGCTGCCGATCTGGCAGACGATGTGGAAGGCTCGGGCCGGGGTTTAGCCGTGAAGTATTCGGTAAGGTGAAGGCCGCCTTCGCGGGCAAGCCTCGCTCCTACAGGTTTGGCGCAGTCCTTGTAGGAGCGAGGCATGCC
>NZ_JASCOM010000547.1:0-662 GCF_029959925.1 Pseudomonas sp. PS02303 | reverse complement strand
AAAACTGACCCAGGTGTTCAACTGCTTCTGCTCACTTTTTGAGCAGGAGAACACAGGGTGATCAGCATGGAAATGTTGGGGAAAATCCGGCGGATGTACTTCCGCGACAAGCTCTCGCTGCATCAGATAGCCAAGCGTACCGGGCTTTCTAGAAACACCATCCGAAAATGGGTCAGAGCGCCCGAAGCCACTCAGCCGGCGTACCAACGGTGCGCAACCTTCAACAAACTCAGCCCTTTCCACGAGACGCTGGAACAGGCGCTCAAGGCCGATTCGTTCCGGCCAAAACACAACCGCAGGAGCGCCAAAGCGCTTTTCGAGCAGATCAAGGCCGAGGGTTACGACGGCGGCTACAGCCAGCTCACGGCGTTTGTACGCTCTTGGCGAGGTGAGCAAGGCAAGTCTTTACGCGCTTTTGTACCGCTGACTTTTGCGCTCGGCGAGGCGTTTCAATTTGACTGGAGCGAAGAGAGTCTGCTGATCGGTGGCCTGTTTCGACGTATCCAGGTCTCCCACATGAAGCTGTGCGCCAGTCGCGCATTCTGGTTGGTTGCGTACCCCAGCCAAGGCCACGAGATGCTGTTTGATGCCCATACCCGTTCGTTTGGAGCGTTGGGTGGCGTGCCACGTCGCGGCATCTACGACAACATGAAAACGGCTGT
>NZ_JASCOM010000546.1:0-681 GCF_029959925.1 Pseudomonas sp. PS02303 | reverse complement strand
CATCCGCCCGCGCTTCAGTCTTGCGGTCCAGATGGGTAATCCGGTGTTCTTCAACCTTGAACTCGCTGAAAACATTGGCCTCGACCGTGTCATGGCGTTCATTGCCGATGCGGATTTTCTGGTCGTGTTCGATGTTTTCATCCCAGTCGCGCTGGGCGTGCAGGTAGATCTGTTCCGCGCCTTTCTTGTCTTCGATACGGAACTCGTTGTAACCCTTGCCGCCCGGTGAACTGAGGGTCTTGAAGGTGCTGCGGGTCTTGTTCGCCGGCAGGTCGTAGGGGACGACGTTTTCCTTGTGGAACAGGCAGCCGGTGATCAGCGGTTGGTCGGGGTCGCCTTCGAGGAAGGTGACGAGGACTTCCATGCCGACGCGCGGGATGGCGATGCCGCCGTAGGCACTGCCGGCCCAGCCGGTGGCGACGCGTTGCCAGCAGCTGGTGGTGTCGTTGGCCTGGCCGTCGCGGTCCCAGTGGAATTGCACTTTGACGCGGCCGTATTCGTCGCAGTGGATTTCTTCGCCGGACGGGCCGGTGACAATGGCGGTCTGGCTGCCGAGGACTTTCGGTTTCGGGTGTTCGAGGGCAGGGCGGAAGTGCGCGTCCCACGGGGTGGCAAGGAAGGTGTTGCGGTAGCCCTGATGGAAATCGTCTTTGTTGTGGGTGACGTCGCTGGTGACGTTTT
>NZ_JASCOM010000545.1:0-682 GCF_029959925.1 Pseudomonas sp. PS02303 | reverse complement strand
CAGGCTGAAACCTTGGGCATGACCGATTTGAATGGTGGCGCGCTCTTCAACGCTGAGTTCGGAATAAGACATAGGGACAGCACCGTACCGGAAAGGTCAGGTGTTGCACTCAGTTTTCGCCGCCGCCATGGATAAGCGCGCTCGCGCACTAGGCAGAATCAAGAAATGTTTTGCGCTCGCAAAATCCAGCAACCCGCATGAGGCCGAAGCAGCAATGCGGCAAGCCCGCAAACTTATGGACAAGTTCAAGCTGGAAGTAGGCGATGTGCGTGCTACCCAGGCGGAGGAATTCTCCCTGCGGATCGGTAAAGCCAAAAGCGTTCCGCCACAATGGATTCGCATGTTGTCGATGACTGTCTCAAAGGCGTTCGGCTGTGTGAGTTTCTACAGCTATGGCCCTAACGGGCAGTCGCTGATTTTTATTGGAGAAATCGGTAGCGCTGAAATGTCGGCCTATGCGTATGAGGTGCTTATCCGGCAACTGAAAGACTCCAAGAGAAAATACCTCTCAGGGGTCAGCGTTCAGGGCGCAGTGCAAAGGCGCAGAGCGGGAGTGATGTATCCCCCGGTGTCAGGATAGTTGTCGCCTCTCCGATTTTTCCTAAAAAAGCATATCGGGGGCGGAAAGAGACTGGTCGTGCCGTACTATTCACCTGAACGCAGAGCCGCATTACTTAAAATG
>NZ_JASCOM010000544.1:0-687 GCF_029959925.1 Pseudomonas sp. PS02303 | reverse complement strand
AGCCTCGCGCCTACAAAAGCAACATAGACCCCGTAGGAGCGAGGCTTGCCCGCGAAGAGGCCCGCCCAGCCACATCCTGTGCAACAGTTACCACCCAAGTCCCTTCTAATCGTCCTAGGCTCAAAGTCTGAGGTCACGATCAAGGAGGATCATTAATGACAGAGCTAAAACATGCTCATCGATTGCGCACCGGCCGATATTCGGAGCCCGGACAGATTTACCTCCTGACAGCCGTCGTTTTGAACCGGCAACCGTTATTCCATGACTTCAAGAGTGGGCGACTGGTAGTCGATGCCCTGAAAACTGCTGAGCAGGAAGGGTTTGCGACGTCACTGGCCTGGGTCGTCATGCCCGATCATTTCCATTGGCTGATCGAGTTATAGAATATTCAGTTACCCAGTTTGATGGCTCGAACCAAATCACGCATCGCAGTAACGCTTAATCGCTCGGCAGGACGCCAAGGTCCGGTTTGGCAACATGGTTATCACGATCGCGCCATTCGTAAGGAAGAAGATCTACAGGCAGTTGCTCGCTACATCGTCGCCAATCCGTTGCGAGCTGGCTTGGTCGAGAGGGTAGGGGATTATCCCCTGTGGGACGCGATCTGGTTGTGAGGTTGAAAACGCCTTCGCGGGCAAGCCTCGCGCCTACAAAAGCAACATAGACCCCGTAGGAGCGAGGCTTGCC
>NZ_JASCOM010000543.1:0-818 GCF_029959925.1 Pseudomonas sp. PS02303 | reverse complement strand
CATTTCTATTGAATGTAAATCCGCCATCGCGAGCAGGCTCGCTCCCACATTGGATGGGGTCGTCCCTCAGGTATTGTTATCGCCGCCGCTCCCTGTAGGAGTGAGCCTGCTCGCGATGGCGGTGGGTCAGGCAACATCTCTGTTGAATGTAAATCCGCTATCGCGAGCAGGCTCGCTCCCACATTGGATGGGGTCGTCCCACAGGTATTGTCATCGCCGCTGCTCCCTGTAGGAGTGAGCCTGCTCGCGATGGCGGTGGATCAGCCAACATTTCTGTTGAATGTAAATCCGCTATCGCGAGCAGGCTCGCTCCCACATTGGATGGGGTCGTCCCACAGGTATTGTTATCGCCGCTGCTCCCTGTAGGAGTGAGCCTGCTCGCGATGGCGGGGGATCAGCCAACATTTCTGTTGAATATAAATCCGCTATCGCGAGCAGGCTCGCTCCCACATTGGATGGTGTCGTCCCACAGGTATTGTTATCGCCACTGCTCCCTGTAGGAGTGAGCCTGCTCGCGATGGCGATGGATCAGGCAACATTTCCGTTGAATGTAAATCCGCCATCGCGAGCAGGCTCGCTCCCACATTGGATCGGGTCATCCCACAGGTATTGTTATCGCCGCTGCTCCCTGTAGGAGTGAGCCTGCTCGCGATGGCGGTGGGTCAGGCAACATCTCTGTTGAATGTAAATCCGCTATCGCGAGCAGGCTCGCTCCCACATTGGATGGGGTCGTCCCTCAGGTATTGTTATCGCCGCCGCTCCCTGTAGGAGTGAGCCTGCTCGCGATGGCGGTGGGTCAGGCAACATCTCTGTTGAAT
>NZ_JASCOM010000542.1:0-831 GCF_029959925.1 Pseudomonas sp. PS02303 | reverse complement strand
GAGCGAGCCGGCTCGCGATAGCGGTGGATCATTCAGCATTGATGGTGGCTGATACGCCGCCATCGCGAGCAGGCTCACTCCTACAATTGGATTGGGTGCATCTGCGAAATATTGATCGGCTGGCAGGCCGCCTTCGCTGGCAGGCCAGCTCCCACAATTGGATTGGGTGTATCCGCAAAATGTTGGTCGGCTGTCAGGCCGTCTTCGCGGGCAGGCCAGCTCCCACAGTGGAATGTGGGTACCTGCAAGAGATTGGTCGGCTGTCAGGCCGCCTTCGCGGGCAAGCCTCGCTCCTACAGTGGAATGGGTGTACCTGCAAAAGATTGGTCGGCTGGCAGGCCGCCTTCGCGGGCAAGCCTCGCTCCTACAGTGGAATGTGGGTACCTGCAAGAGATTGGTCGGCTGTCAGGCCGCCTTCGCGGGCAAGCCTCGCTCCTACAGTGGAATGTGGGTACCTGCAAGAGAATGGTCGGCTGTCAGGCCGCCTTCGCGGGCAAGCCTCGCTCCTACAGTGGAATGGGTGTACCTGCAAAAGATTGGTCGGCTGGCAGGCCGCCTTCGCGGGCAAGCCTCGCTCCTACAGTGGAATGGGTGTACCTGCAAGAGATTGGTCGGCTGGCAGGCCGCCTTCGCGGGCAAGCCTCGCTCCTACAAGGGTTCGGTGTACACGCTTCGCTCTTCACCACTCATTAGGCCGAGCGTTAGCTCGCCTGCTTTTGATCTTGATCTGCCCGCCCCTTCGGGAGGCCGAGTGGAGGCGTTCATCTGGGGGGTGGGCGCGTAGCGCCGTGCGGCGAAGCCGCACACATCGAGAGGAGGTCGAAGCGAAGC
>NZ_JASCOM010000541.1:0-879 GCF_029959925.1 Pseudomonas sp. PS02303 | reverse complement strand
GGCAAGCCTCGCTCCTAAGGGGGATTGTTTCGTTCGCAAATATCCGGAACCACACACCCCCTGTAGGAGCGAGGCTTGCCCGCGAAGAGGCACGCTCAGACGTTGAAGTATTCAACCCTGCTGAAACATCTCCTTGGCCCGCTGCTCGATCTGCTCCTGAGTCAAATCCTCCTTGCGCGTGGCCAGGAACCACAAATGCCCATAGGGATCTTTCAACGTCCCTGAACGGTCGCCATAAAACTGATCCTTGACCTCGGACACCACCGTTCCACCCGCCGCGATTGCCTGTTTATAGGACTTGTCCACATCGGTCACATACAAATGCAGCCCCACGGACGGCGATGTGTCGGGATTGCTTAACGGCCCTTGATCGCACGGCGTACCGAGCATGATCGGGCAATCGCCAATCCTCAGCTCGGCGTGGCCAATCCCGCCATCAGGCATGGACAGACGCATGACTTCCGTGGCGCCAAAAGCCTTCTTGTAGAACTCGATGGCTTCGGCCGCTTTTTGAATGCCCAGATAAGGCGTGATGCTGTGATAACCCTCTGGAATGGGTTTGACGCTCATGACGGTTCTCCCTTGTTGTTGTGAATTGAAGGTGTTCCTTCGCCGATTTCCGGTCGGATAACTATAGGTCAGCGCTTTTTGCGCCACTGAGTGCCCGACGAGCAGCAGCGCCACTGTTTGCAGAAACGGGCCAAGGCGTTGAGCTCCGATGAGTTTCGGCAGTTCATCCTGACCCGCTGCAAAGGACAGATTGCGCCGGGTTTCTAAGCTTTCGGTTTGCCTTGAGGACGTCTTCGCGGGCAAGCCTCGCTCCTACAGGTTTTGTGTCGTTCGCCAGTAACACGCAATCCTGTAGGCGCGAGGCTCTGT
>NZ_JASCOM010000540.1:0-915 GCF_029959925.1 Pseudomonas sp. PS02303 | reverse complement strand
GCTCGCGATAGCGATCTGTCGGATACAACGATGGTGAATTTCAGTCCGCTATCGCGAGCAGGCTCACTCCTACAAGGGATCTCATCGACGTTCCGCCATCGTAAATTCGTCCAGCCTGTTTAGTTTCGTTTACTTCCGGTGTCGCAATATCGGAAGACGCCCGCACAGCTTGTAGGCAAACTCCGAATCTCGTGTTTGGGCACTTTGCCGCCTTGTTGCGTTTTTCTTCGACGGGATACTCTCCGGACGTCGCTGACCATTCAGCGATCGGGCTTGGAAACCCGTCGGATCACAGCGCAACAGCACCTCCACATCGATTCCAGACGTTTTAACGACTGCGAACCTGGTGTTATGGCGGCTGTGCGTGGGACGCCTTCGGGCGTGCCGGTTCTATGGTCCCCGGTTTCCAACCTGCGTACAGCCGCCACCCATTCGCTTGGAAACGAACGTGGCGACTCCTCTAATGCTGGAGAATGACCATGACTAAAATTGATTCAACCGCGATCTCAGAATTAAAAACCATAGGCTACACCCCACTCATCTACTGCCCGGATCAGGCGCTATTCAACGTCCGCGCCGGCGTCCCCATCGTTGATGCCTTGTCACAAGCCTCTGACCTGCTGTTCCTCGGCAAATCATTCGCCGAGGATGCTGCCTACGCAAGAGACACCGACCGCCACGCCTGGGCCGCTCACTATCTGACGGCGATGGGCAAAGCCGTGATTGATGATGTTGTGAAGGTGCTGACGCCGCGACCGGCCCGGACGAAGACCGAATCAGAAGAAGGGCTGCCTGAGTGCCAGTAAGCGCACAGACATGAAACACCGCCGCCCCTTGTGGGAGCGAGCCTGCTCGCGAAGGCGTCGTGTCAGCCACTATCAAGGTTGGCTGATACACCGCTTTCGCGAGCAGGCT
>NZ_JASCOM010000053.1:0-33545 GCF_029959925.1 Pseudomonas sp. PS02303 | reverse complement strand
CAGTGAAACGATGCATCGCCGATGGTAGTGTGGGGTTTCCCCATGTGAGAGTAGGTCATCGTCAAGATTAAATTCCGAAACCCCTATCTGCGTATGCAGGTAGGGGTTTTGTTTTGTCCGCAGGAAAGTTCGTACAGCAACATCGGACGGCTCCCGGCTGTCACAGTCTCCCGACAATGCTAAGGTTCGGACCTAGCTTTTGTATTTTTCCAAGGAAGCCTTTATGCCGGACGCGACGTCCCTCAGTGCTGGTTTTATGGTGGTTCACGGTAACCGCCTGGACGAGTTGCGCAGTCTGGTGGTCAGCTGGATGCGCCGCTACCCGCTGGCTCCCTTGGAAAATGAAATCGCCCTGGTACAGAGCAACGGCATCGCACAGTGGCTGAAACTGGCTCTGGCTGAAGACCCTGAAGAAGACGACATGGGTGGCTGCGGCATTGCGGCAGCCATCGACGTTCAACTCCCAGGCAGCTTCATGTGGCAACTCTATCGCATGGTTCTGGGTCGTGATGAAATTCCGGTCAAATCCCTGCTCGATAAAGCACCACTCACCTGGCGTCTGATGCGTTTGCTTCCCCAGTTGATCAATCAACCGCACTTCGAACCGCTGCAACGCTTCCTTACCAATGACACTGACCTGCGCAAACGCTACCAACTGTCCGAGCGGCTGGCTGATCTGTTCGACCAATACCAGGTATACCGGGCCGACTGGCTCGAAGATTGGGCGGACGGTCGTCATCAATTGCGAAACGGCCGAGGCGAAGCCAAGCCCCTGACCCCAGCCAACTGCTGGCAGGCAGAGTTATGGCGGGCTCTGTTGCTGGATGTGGGTGAGCAAGGCATGGCGCAAAGCCGTGCCGGTGTTCATCAACGGTTCATCGAGCGCATCAACAGCCTCGACGTGGCCCCCAGCGGATTACCTTCCCGGGTCATCGTTTTCGGGATCTCCTCTCTCCCGGCGCAAGCGCTCGAAGCTCTCGCCGGACTGGCGCGATTCAGCCAGGTTCTGCTTTGCGTACACAACCCATGTCGTCATCATTGGGCAGACATCGTCGCCGATAAAGACCTTCTGCGGCATCAATACAAGCGTCAGGCTCGCAAGAGCGGAATGCCTGTTGTGCTTGATCCGCAAACCCTTCACCAACATGCACACCCGCTATTGGCGGCATGGGGCAAACAGGGGCGGGACTACATCAATCTGCTCGACAGCTACGACGATCCCAACAGCTACCGCTCGGCATTCCGTGATGGGCGCATCGACTTGTTCAGTGATAGCCAGCCACAGACCATGCTCAACCAGTTGCAGGACGACATCCTTGAACTGCGCCCCTTGAATGAAACCCGCGAGCTCTGGCCGGCTGTCGATCTCAATCAGGACGAATCCATTCGTTTCCACATCGCCCATAGCGCCCAGCGCGAAGTGGAAATCCTCCACGATCAGTTGCTCGCACGCTTCAGTGCCGATCCAGACTTGAAGCCTCGCGACATAATCGTGATGGTTCCGGATATCGACAGCTACGCTCCGCATATCCGTGCAGTCTTCGGTCAACTTGATCGCTTCGATCCGTGCTTCATCCCCTTCACACTGGCGGATCAAGGCCAGCGCGGTCGTGATCCGCTGCTGATTGCTGTCGAACATCTACTCAAACTGCCCGACAGCCGTTTCCCCGTCAGTGAGATCCTCGATTTGCTGGATGTTCCTGCACTGCGCGCTCGCTTCGGTGTCGAGGAACGTGACCTGCCCACCCTGCATCGCTGGATCGAAGGCGCTGGTATTCGCTGGGGAATGAATGCCGAGCAGCGCGCGGGTCTGGGTTTGCCTCAAGAACTGGAGCAAAACAGTTGGCGTTTTGGCCTGCGCCGGATGCTGCTTGGTTATGCCGTCGGCAGCGCCGCTGCTTGCGAAGGCATTGAGCCTTACGACGAGATTGGCGGTCTGGATGCTGCGCTCATCGGTCCTTTGGTTGCACTGCTGGACGCGTTGGAGATTGCCCATCAGGAACTGACTCAACCTGCACCGCCTAAGCAATGGGGCGTCAGGATGCAAGCTTTGGTGCAGTTGTTCTTCCAGGCCAGCAATGAACATGACGACTACTTGCTGGGTCAACTCGAAGAACTGCGGGAAACCTGGCTCGAGACTTGCGAATCAGTGGGCTTGCATGATGAGCTGCCCTTGACCGTGGTCCGTGAAGCCTGGCTGGCAGGCCTCGACCAGGGCCGGCTGTCCCAGCGTTTTCTGGCCGGAGCCGTCAACTTCTGCACCTTGATGCCGATGCGGGCGATCCCCTTCAAACTCGTCTGTTTGCTCGGGATGAATGACGGAGATTACCCGCGTGCACAACCGCCGCTGGACTTTGATCTCATGGGCAGCGATTACCGCCCGGGTGATCGTTCCCGGCGCGAGGATGATCGCTATCTCTTGTTGGAAGCCCTGTTGTCGGCACGTGACCAACTCTATATCAGTTGGGTCGGCCGTAGTATTCGGGACAATAGCGAGCGCCCAGCCTCGGTACTGATTGGTCAACTGCGCGATCATCTTGCCGGTGGTTGGCGATTACAGGTCGACAGTAAAAAGCTGCTGGAATCGGTGACTCAGGAACACCCGCTGCAACCCTTCAGCGCACGCTATTTTCATGAAGGTAATGACTTGTTCAGTTTCGCAAGCGAGTGGCAGGTGCTTCATCAAGCCAGTGAACAGGCAACGGGCATCAAGCCCCTTGATGCCTATGTTCAGGAAGAGCCGCTGAGCCTCGGTCAATTGCAGGATTTCCTGCGCAATCCCGTGCGACATTTTTTCAGTCAGCGACTCAAGGTGTTCTTCGAGGCGGCTGAAGCCCCCTTGGCCGACGAAGAGCCCTTCGTACTCGACGCTCTCCAACGCTATAGCCTCAGTGACAGTTTGCTCGAAGCGGCGCTCGGGCAACTGGATCACGTCGATCATGCGCTTGAGGCCCAGGCAACGCGTCTGCAAAACAGCGGGCTCTTGCCCATGGCCGGTTTCGGCGAATGCCTGCAGCGAGAGTTGATCGAACCGCTGCCGGATCTGTTGCAGCGTTATCAACAACTCCTTACGTTGTGGCCAACGCCGCTGACTAGTGCGTTGCCTGTGAATCTGGAACTGGAAGGCCTGCGCCTGGAAGGCTGGCTCAGTGGCCTGCACCAGCGTGCGGATGGTGGCCTGTTGTCGATTACCACGATTCCCAACAGCATTGGTTCGATCAAGACCCGCAAGTGGCATCGGCTGACGCGACCTTGGGTCAATCACCTGGTCGCTTGCGCCAGCGGCATGTCGATGACCACCGCGCTGGTCGCCAGTGACGACAGTCTGCTACTGGCCCCTTTGGAGCAGGGCCCTGCACGTCATGCCTTGAGTAACCTGTTGCAAGCATGGCAAACCGGCATGCGCCAACCCCTGCCGATTGCCGTGAAAACCGCCTTCGCGTGGCTCTCTCAAACTGACCCGGCCAAAGCCGACACCGCTGCTCGCAAGGCCTATGAAGGCGACGGTCAAACCACCGACGGCGAACGCCGCGAAAGTCCGGCACTGGCACGACAGTTCCCTGATTACGACGCGCTGACCGCCGAGGAGACTTTCCCCGATTGGTGCAACGCTTTGTACAAACCGATGCTTGAAGCCCCCTGGCGTTCATTGACCAGCGAGGAGGCGCGCTCATGACCACGAAAATACCGCTGGCCCTGGCTTTTCCCCTGAGCGGCAGCCAACTGATCGAAGCCAGCGCCGGTACCGGCAAGACGTTCACCATTTCTGCGCTGTACTTGCGTCTGGTCCTTGGTCACGGTGGCGAATCGAGTGGGTTTGGGCGTGAACTCTTGCCGCCGCAAATCCTCGTGGTCACGTTCACTGATGCCGCGACCAAAGAGCTGCGCGAGCGTATTCGTACCCGACTGGCCGAAGCGGCCCGATACTTTCGTGACGAGACCCAGGCACCCGATAGCCTCATCGCGGAGTTGCGTGACCAGTACCTCCCAGAACAGTGGTCCGGCTGTGCAAACCGACTGGACATTGCCGCGCAGTGGATGGATGAAGCCGCCGTCTCGACCATTCACAGTTGGTGCCAGCGCATGTTGCGTGAGCACGCGTTTGACAGTGGCAGCCTGTTTACCCAGACCCTGGAAACCGATCACAGCGACTTGCTGGGTGAAGTCCTGCGTGATTACTGGCGGCTGTTCTGCTATCCGATGCAAGGTGATGCGCTGAACTGGGTGCGGGGTAATTGGGGAGGGCCAGCGGCGTTATTACCGCGAGTACGTAGTTTATTCGCCAGTGAGCGTGACAGCACTGAAGGCAAGGAGCCTGCCGAGCTGATCGCCGAGTGCTTGCAGGAACGGCGACTGGCCTTGCTCGAACTCAAGATGCCCTGGCGCCAATGGGCGGACGAACTGCTTGCCATCTGTCACCAAGGTGTTGCGAGCAAAAGTGTCGACGGTCGAAAGATGCAGGCACGTTATTTCGAACCCTGGTTCGAAAAGCTCAAAGCATGGGCCGAAGATGAATCCCTTGAGCAACTGGATATCGGCACGGGCTTCACTCGCCTGACGCCTGACGGCATGGCCGAAGCCTGGAAAGGCGCCGCCCCCAGTCATCCGGGGCTGGACGCCATGCCCGGGCTCAAGGCCAGCCTCGACGGCTTGCCAACCCCCGACGCGGCCGTTCTGCAACATGCTGCGCAATGGGTCGGGGCACGGTTCGAAGAAGAAAAACGCCGCCGCGCGGAAATGGGCTTCGACGACATGTTGCTGCGCCTCGATGCGGCGTTGCAATCCGAGGGTGGTGAACGCCTGGCGACCTTGATCCGCGAACAGTTTCCGGTGGCGCTGATCGATGAGTTCCAGGACACCGACCCGGTGCAGTACCGGATTTTCGAAAGCATCTATCGCATCGAAGACAACAACCCTGAAGGCGGCCTGTTTCTGATCGGCGATCCCAAGCAAGCGATCTACGCCTTTCGTGGCGCCGACATCTACACCTACTTGCGAGCCCGCCAGGCCACCGCCGGCCGTCTGCATACCCTGGGTACGAATTTCCGTTCCAGCCATGGCATGGTCAATGCGGTGAACCATGTGTTCGAGCGCGCGGAGTCTCGTGAGCTGGGGCGCGGCGCGTTTCTGTTTCGTGAAAAGAACGGTGAGAACCCGGTACCGTTCCTGCCCGTCGAGTCCCAAGGGCGCAAAGAAGTTCTGCACATCGATGGCCAGCTCGTGCCGGCTCTGAACATCTGGCACCTGTCCGCCGATCAGCCGCTGTCCGGCGTGGAATACCGACAAAAACTCGCCGCCGCGTGCGCCAGTGAAATCACCGCGTTACTTAATGGTGGCCAGGAAGGTCGGGCAGGTTTCATTGAGAAGGACATGGACTTCCGGGGCCTGCTACCCGCGGACATCGCGATTCTGGTTCGCGACGGCAAAGAGGCCCAGGCCGTGCGTGGCGAACTGTCTGCACGCGGGGTGCGCAGCGTTTATCTGTCGGACAAGGATTCGGTGTTCGCCGCTCAAGAAGCCCACGACCTGCTGACCTGGCTCAAAGCCTGTGCCGAGCCGGATGTCGAGCGACCGCTGCGAGCCGCATTGGCCAGCATCACGCTGAACCTTTCCCTGGCGGAACTGGAGCGGCTGAATCAGGACGAACTGGCCTGGGAAGCGCGGGTCATGCAGTTCCGCGGTTATCGCGAGCTGTGGCGCAAGCAAGGCGTGCTGCCCATGTTGCGGCGCTTGCTGCATGACTTCCAGTTGCCTCGATCGTTGATCGCCCGCAGCGACGGCGAACGGGTACTGACTAACCTGCTGCACCTGTCCGAGTTGTTGCAACAAGCCGCCGCCGAACTCGACGGCGAGCAAGCGCTGATTCGTCATTTGTCCGAGCATCTGGCGTTGTCCGGTCAGGCCGGCGAAGAACAGATCCTGCGTCTGGAAAGCGACGAGCAACTGGTTAAGGTCGTGACCATTCACAAGTCCAAGGGCCTTGAGTATCCCTTGGTGTTTCTGCCGTTCATTTGCTCGGCAAAACCGGTGGATGGCAGCCGTTTGCCGCTGCATTACCACGATTCAAACGGCAAGGCGCAGGTGACCTTGAAACCGACTGCGGAGTTGATCGCTCTCGCCGATGATGAACGTCTGGCGGAGGATCTGCGTTTGCTCTATGTCGCCCTGACCCGGGCGCAACATGCCTGCTGGCTGGGTGTGACCGATCTCAAGCGCGGCAATAACAACAGCTCGGTGCTGCACCTTTCTGCATTGGGTTACTTGCTCGGCGGTGGTGCCCCTCTGGCCGAGTCCGCAGGTTTGAAACGCTGGCTCGAAGACCTCCAGCAGGACTGCCCGGCGCTTCTGTACGGTGATATGCCGCCAGCGACGGCCGAGCATTACCATCCGCCACGCAATGACGCGACGTTGCTTGCGCCGCTGATACCCAAGCGCAAGGCCAGTGAAAACTGGTGGATTGCTTCGTACAGCGCTTTGCGTATCGGCGACAGTCTGAGCGTGGGCAGTGACGAGGCCCCGGAGAACCCGCAGGCGCAAAAGCTCTTTGACGATGAACGTCTCGATCCGCAGGCGCCACGAGAAGTGGCCGTCGGTGGTGCCGATATCCATCGGTTCCCCCGCGGCCCCAACCCCGGCACCTTTCTCCATGGTTTGCTGGAGTGGGCCGGTGATGAAGGTTTTTCTGCTGCACCACAAGTCGTGGAAGATGCCATTGCCCGCCGCTGCAACCGCCGAGGCTGGGAAGGCTGGATCAGCACCCTGAGCGATTGGCTGCAGCACTTGCTCAAGTCTTCGTTGCACCTCGGCGGGGGGCAGCCTCCGGTCGTGTTCGAGCAGCTCACTCAATACCGCGTCGAGATGGAATTCTGGTTCGCCAGCCATAAAGTCGACGTGCTCAAGCTTGATGAACTGGTGCGCCAATACACCCACAACGGCGTCGCCCGGGTCGCCGCTGAACCGGTCTCGCTCAACGGCATGTTCAAGGGTTTCATCGACTTGACGTTCGAACACGACGGCCGATATTACGTTGCCGACTACAAATCCAACTGGCTGGGCCCAGATGACGCGGCGTACACCGAGCAGGCCATGGAGCAGTCGATTCTCGACAATCGTTACGACCTGCAATACGTGTTGTACCTGCTGGCCCTGCATCGCCAGCTCAAGGCGCGGCTTGCCGACTACGATTACGACCGGCATGTCGGTGGCGCTCTGTATTTGTTCTTGCGCGGCACACGGGCATCCACCCAGGGCGTCTATTTCTCCCGTCCGCCCAGAGAGCTGATCGAGCGTCTGGATCGACTCTTCCAGGGCAAGCCAGAACCCAAGGCCGAACCCGCCTGGGAACAGGGAGTATTGTTATGAGCCGCACCTTCGCCGATTTGCTGCCCACGTCATTGGCAGCCGAAACCATGGCGGATCTGGCACCCCTGAGTCGTGCCGATGACTTGTTGCTTTTACTCTCGCGCTGGGTCGAACGCGGCTGGCTGCGGGCGCTGGACAAAGCCTTCGTGGCCTTCCTCCACGAGCTTGCTCCCGACGACGATCCGTTGGTGTTGCTTGCCGCCGCATTGACCAGCCACCAACTGGGTCACGGCCATGTCTGCCTGGACCTGTTCGAGACGCTCAAAGAGCCGGATTTTGCCCTGTCGCTGCCACCCGAAGGCGATCTGCAAAGTGGCGCGATGCTGTTGCCGTCGCAACTGCTTGAGGCGCTGGATGGCGCCCATTGGTGCAAGGTCCTGGCGTCCAGCCGTCTGGTGGCTCTGGCGGTCGATGGTCGTGAGGCTGCGCAATCACGGCCCTTGGTGTTGTCGGGCAAGCGCCTGTACCTGCGTCGCTATTGGGTTTACGAAAGACGCATCGACAACGCCCTTCGCCTGCGCCTGGCTGAACACGAAACAACGCCGAATGACTTGCCCCAGCGACTCACTGGTTTATTCGGTCCAGCCAGGCCCGGCGAAGTGATCGATTGGCAGAAACTCGCCTGTGCCCTGGCTACCCGCAGTGCGTTCAGTATCGTCACCGGCGGCCCGGGGACCGGTAAAACCACCACGGTCGTGCGGTTGCTGGCATTGCTCCAGGCGCCAGCGGTGGAGGCCGGCAAACCGTTGCGAATTCGCCTTGCCGCACCCACCGGTAAAGCGGCGGCACGGCTGACAGAATCCATCAGCCAGCAAGTCCGGACGCTGGAAGTCGATGAAAACGTAAGAAACAAGATCCCCTCTGACGTGACTACCGTGCACCGCCTGCTTGGCAGTCGCCCCGGTACCCGGCACTTCCGTCACCATGCCGGTAATCGCTTGCCGCTGGATGTGCTGGTGGTGGACGAAGCCTCAATGATTGACCTGGAGATGATGGCGAACTTGCTCGACGCGATGCCGGCTCATGCCCGGCTGGTGTTGCTCGGTGACAAGGACCAACTGGCATCGGTGGAGGCCGGCGCCGTGCTCGGTGATTTGTGCCGCGACGCCGAGGCCGGTTGGTACAGCCCGCAGACGCGCCAGTGGCTGGAGACGGTCAGTGGTGAAAGCCTGCTGGCCAGCGGTTTGCAGGAAGACACTGACGCGACTCACCCCCTGGCCCAGCAAGTGGTGATGCTGCGTCACTCGCGCCGCTTCGGTGAAGGCAGCGGCATTGGCCAGTTGGCGCGATGGGTCAATCAGCAGCAACCGGAGGAAGCCCGCACGTTGCTGGCTGCTCGAAGTCACGCCGACGTGTTTTCCCTGCCCCTCAAAGGTGAGCACGACCGGGCGCTGGAACACTTGCTGCTCGAAGGCCATGGCGACGGACCGCAAGGTTATCGCCACTACCTGAGTGTGCTTCGCAGCCAGCGGCCACCGCTCGACAGCCTGCTCGAAGACTCCCGCTGGACCGATTGGGCGCGTCAGGTATTGCAAGCTTTCGACGCCTTCCAGTTGTTGTGCGCGGTACGCAAAGGGCCATGGGGCGTGGAGGGATTGAATCAACGTGTAACCGCCGCGCTGCTCAAGGCTCGAGTGATCGACAGCGACCAGCAGTGGTACGAAGGTCGACCGGTATTGATGACGCGTAATGACTATGGCTTGGGGTTGATGAACGGTGATATCGGTATTGCCCTCAAACTGCCGGAACGTGATGGGCCTGAGGCTGGCAAGCACGTACTGCGTGTGGCGTTCCCGCGCAATGATGGCCAGGGGGGCGTGCGATTTGTTCTACCGAGTCGACTCAACGATGTCGAGACGGTTTATGCCATGACCGTACACAAATCCCAGGGCTCGGAGTTTGCCCATACGGCGTTGATTCTGCCGGATGCCCTGAACCCTGTACTGACCAAGGAGTTGATCTACACCGGGATCACCCGGGCCAAGAACTGGTTCACCTTGATCGAGCCACGGGCCGGAGTGTTTGAGGAGGCCGTGCGGCGCAAGGTCAAGCGCTTGAGCGGGTTGATGCTGGAGTTGGACGATGGGGTTGAGCCGAGCCATCGATAGGCTAGCGTGTACGCCGGAAACTGTCCGAAGTGCCGTAGTGCACCGCCTCGCTGGGGGGGTAAACGCTATGCTATCGTTGCGACATTATTTCGTAACATCGAAGAGAATCCCCCGCATGAAGGTGGCTGTCTGGACGACAGGGCGCGTCGTTAGCCGCAAGCAAGTGCTGCTCGCGGGGCTCCTCTGCTTGCTGACCGGTGTCGTGTTCGCTCAATCGGAAACCCCGGTGAGCATGGCCGACCAACGTGCCAGATCGGTCACTCAGGTTGTCCTCGGGATTCTCAGTTATGCGCGCTGGCCTGTTGAGCCTGCGCAACTGCGCCTGTGCGTGGTCGGCCCCACCGAATACACCGACGACCTGGTCAAGGGCACAACCCAAGCCACCGGCCGGCCCGTCACTGTGCGCCGGCTGTTGGCCGACAATCCGTCGATCGTCGGTGAGTGCGATGCGGTGTACATCGGCAAATTGACCGACGACGAGCGCCGCCAACTCTTTGCTTCGCTGACAGGACGCCCGGTGTTGAGCATCAGCGAGAGCGATGATCAATGCACCGTCGGCAGTCTGTTTTGCCTCAGGGTCACTGATGATCAGGTATCTTTTGAGGTCAACCTCGATTCCGTCGCCCGTAGCGGCGTGCGCATTCACCCCAGTGTGCTGCAACTGTCCCGCCGCAAGCCGGCGGCGCCATGAGTCTATTCAAGCCGGGTAGTCGTCCAACGTTGCGCTCGGTCATTGGCCGGGGACATTTGATCGTCGCCCTGGTCGCCGTGGCCATGGCCAGCGTCTCGCTGACACTGCTGGGTGTATTGGCGTTGCGGGTGTATGCCGACCACAGCCTGCACCTGATCGCACGCTCGATCAATTACACCGTGGAAGCCGCGGTGGTGTTCAACGACAAAGCCGCTGCCACTGAGGCCCTGGCATTGATCGCCTCCACGGAAGAAGTCGCTGACGCCAGGGTGCTGGATGAAAAAGGCCGGTTACTGGCCCGTTGGCAGCGACCGGAAAGCGGCTTGCTCTCTGATCTGGAATTGCAGATCGCCAAAGCCTTTCTGGAAAAACCCATCGACATGCCGATCGTTCATCAAGGTCGGGAAATCGGCAGCATTCAGCTCACCGGTCACGGTGGCAGCTTGATGCGTTTTCTGCTCAGCGGCCTGCTGGGCATTATTCTGTGTACGGCCATCAGCGCCTGGGTCGCACTCTATCTGGCACGCCGACAACTTCGCGGGATCACGGGGCCTCTGCGAAGCCTGGCCGCCGTAGCCCACGCCGCCCGAAGCGATCGAGCCTTCGACCGGCGCGTGCCACCCGCCGATATCGCTGAACTCGACAACCTGGGCAACGACTTCAATGCCTTGCTCGATGAACTCGAGTCCTGGCAGACCCACCTGCAAAGCGAAAACGAAACCCTGGCGCACCAAGCCAGCCACGACAGCCTCACCGGATTGCCAAACCGGGCGTTTTTCGAAGGCCGTCTGATGCGTGCACTGCGCAATGCCCACAAGCTCAATGAACGCGTGGCTGTGCTGTTTCTCGACAGTGACCGGTTCAAGGAAATCAATGACAGCTTCGGTCATGCCGCCGGCGACGCCGTGCTGGTTGCCGTCGCCAACAGGGTTCGGGCGCAGTTGCGTGAAGAGGATCTGGTGGCGCGGCTGGGTGGTGACGAATTTGCGGTGTTGCTGACGCCGCTGCATAAAACCGAAGACGCCGAGCGGATCGCTGACAAGATCCTTGCCAGCATGGAAGAGCCCATCCCGTTACCGGGTCATACCCAGGTTCTGACTTCACTCAGTATCGGTATCGCCGTGTACCCGGATCATGGTGCCACCCCGGGCGCATTGCTCAATGCCGCCGATGCGGCGATGTACCAGGCCAAGCGCCTTTCCCGAGGTGCGCAGCACACGTCCGGGGCGGAGCACCCGGTCGCCCACGTACACACCAGGAGCTAAATTGCCGTGTTCTCAATTACCCAGCGTTCCCCGCGATTTTTCGCAATCACCTTGTTCATGGCCGTCCTGGCATTGACCGGGTGCCAGACCGCACCGCAAAAGGGGCTGACCCCGGCGCAAATCACTGTACTCAAACAGCAAGGCTTCGAGCTGACCGATGAGGGCTGGGCGTTCGGTCTATCCGGCAAAGTGCTGTTTGGCAGTGACGATGACAGCCTGAACGCCGCCAGTACCGGGATCGTCCAACAGATCGGCAAGGCCTTGCTGGGTGTCGGCATCGAGCGAGTGCGGGTCGACGGTCACACGGATGCCTCGGGCAAAGAGTCCTACAACGAACAACTTTCCCTGCGTCGCGCGAAAAGCGTCGGCAAAGTGTTGACCACGGTGGGCATGAAAGAAGAAAACATCCAACTGCGCGGTCTTGGCAGCAGTCAGCCGGTGACGTCGAACGACACCGCCTCTGGCCGCACCGAAAACCGCCGGGTATCGATCGTGGTGAGCGCCGATTAGTCGGCGAACAACATCTCCCGGCTTTCGCCCATCAACAGACTCTGATTCTGCTCGGTGACCGAACGGATGTAATCCCACAACAGGGTAATCCGCTTGAGCTTCCTCAGATCCTCCCGGCAGTACATCCAGAACTGCCGCGTGATGTTGATCTCTTCCGGCAACACCGGAAGCAAGCGCGAGTCCTGCGCCGCGAGGAAGCACGGCAGAATCGCCAATGACCGTCCTTGCTGCGCCGCCACGAATTGTGCGATCACGCTGGTGCTGCGCAAGTTGGCGCTGGCGCCGGGCAACACATTCGCCAGGTACAACAGCTCCGAGCTAAACGCCAGATCGTCGACATAACTGATGAATGAATGCTTGCCCAAATCTGCCGGGCGGCGGATCGGCGGGTGCTTGTCCAGATAATCCTGCGTCGCATAAAGCTGCAGTTTGTAGTCGCAGAGTTTGCAGCAGACGTAAGGGCCATGTTCCGGGCGCTCCAGGGCGATGACGATGTCCGCCTCGCGCTTGGACAGGCTGATGAAGTGCGGCAGCGGCAGGATGTCCACCGAGATCGCCGGGTAGGCGTCGACAAAATGGCTCAGCTGCGGGGTGATGAAAAAACTGCCGAAGCCTTCGGTGCAACCCATGCGCACATGCCCGGACAGCGCCACGCCGGAGCCTGAAACCTGTTCGCAAGCCATGTGCAGCGTGCTTTCAATCGATTCCGCGTAACCGAGCAATCGCTGACCTTCGGTGGTCAGGACAAAACCGCTGGTCCGGGACTTCTCGAACAGCAGCGTACCCAATGCCGCTTCCAATGAACTGATGCGCCGCGACACGGTGGTGTAGTCCACCGCCAGGCGCTTGGCCGCGGTGCTGGCCTTGCGGGTGCGGGCGACTTCGAGGAAAAACTTGAGGTCATCCCAGTTCAATGAGCCTAACGACGTGATGTTTTTTTGCATGATGGACCGGCTTTTATGTGCGTTCTTATTAGAAGTTTGCACATCTATACTCCAAAAACAGTCCGACAACCAATTCGTGACACACGCCTCATCTCAAGGCTGCTATCTCGCCTTGGCTCTCAAGATAGTTCTCTAGATAACAACAACGTCCCGGAGACCCAACATGAACGCATCGCTCACGCCAAACGAAACCACTGTGCAAACGGTCAAGCTGTTGATCGACGGCGAGTGGGTCGAGTCCCAGACCACCGAGTGGCACGACATCGTCAACCCGGCCACCCAGCAAGTGCTGGCCAAGGTTCCGTTCGCCACCGCGCAGGAAGTGGACGCCGCGATCAGTGCTGCCCATCGCGCCTTCCAGACCTGGAAGCTGACGCCGATCGGCGCGCGGATGCGCATCATGCTCAAGCTTCAGGCGTTGATTCGCGAACACTCCAAGCGCATCGCCGTGGTGCTCAGCAACGAGCAGGGCAAAACCATCGCCGACGCTGAGGGCGACATCTTCCGCGGTCTGGAAGTGGTCGAACACGCTTGCTCCATCGGCACCCTGCAAATGGGTGAGTTCGCCGAAAACGTCGCCGGCGGCGTCGATACCTACACCCTGCGTCAGCCCATCGGCGTCTGCGCCGGCATCACCCCGTTCAACTTCCCGGCGATGATTCCGCTGTGGATGTTCCCGATGGCCATCGCCTGCGGCAACACCTTCGTGCTCAAGCCGTCCGAACAGGACCCGATGTCGACCATGCTGCTGGTGGAACTGGCGATCGAGGCCGGCGTTCCAGCGGGCGTGCTCAACGTGGTGCATGGCGGCAAGGACGTGGTGGACGCGCTCTGCACCCACAAAGACATCAAGGCTGTTTCCTTCGTCGGTTCGACTGCGGTCGGTACTCACGTCTACGACCTGGCCGGCAAACACGGCAAGCGTGTGCAATCGATGATGGGCGCGAAAAACCACGCTGTTGTTCTGCCGGATGCCAATCGCGTACAAGCACTGAATGCGCTGGTTGGCGCCGGTTTCGGCGCAGCGGGCCAACGTTGCATGGCCACGTCCGTGGTGGTGCTGGTGGGCGCGGCCAAACAATGGTTGCCGGACCTGAAAGCGCTGGCGCAAAAACTCACCGTGAATGCCGGCAGCGAGCCGGGCACTGACGTTGGCCCGGTGATCTCGAAAAAAGCCAAACAGCGGATTCTCGACCTGATCGAGAGCGGCATCAAGGAAGGCGCCAAGCTGGAGCTGGATGGTCGCGACGTCACCGTTCCAGGCTTCGAGAAGGGCAACTTTGTCGGCCCGACCCTGTTCTCCGGCGTGACCCCCGAGATGCAAATCTACACCCAGGAAATCTTCGGCCCGGTGCTGGTGGTCCTGGAAGTCGATACCCTCGATGAGGCCATCGCACTGGTCAACGCCAACCCGTTCGGCAACGGCACCGGCCTGTTCACCCAAAGCGGTGCGGCCGCGCGCAAATTCCAGACCGAAATCGACGTTGGCCAGGTCGGCATCAACATCCCGATTCCAGTGCCGGTCCCGTTCTTCAGCTTCACCGGTTCGCGCGGCTCCAAACTGGGCGACCTCGGTCCGTATGGCAAGCAAGTGGTGCAGTTCTACACTCAGACCAAGACGGTCACCAGTCGCTGGTTCGATGACGACAGCGTCAACGACGGTGTGAACACCACCATCAACTTGCGTTAAGGAGCGGGACATGAAAATCGCTTTTATCGGTCTCGGCAACATGGGCGCGCCGATGGCGCGCAACCTGATCAAGGCCGGCCACGCACTGAGCCTGGTGGACCTGAACAAAACCGTTCTGGCGGAGCTGGAACAACTGGGCGGCAGCATCAGCGCTTCGGCCCGTGAAGCGGCGCAAGGCGCGGAACTGGTGATCACCATGCTGCCCGCCGCTGTGCATGTCCGCAGTGTCTGGCTGGGTGAGGATGGTGTGCTCGCCGGTATCGGCAAAGGCGTGCCAGCCGTGGATTGCAGCACCATCGATCCGCAGACTGCGCGCGATGTGGCAGCCGCTGCGGCCAAGCAAGGCGTGGCCATGGCCGATGCGCCAGTCTCTGGCGGTACGGGCGGTGCGGCGGCGGGGACGCTGACTTTCATGGTCGGCGCCACGCCTGAACTGTTTGCGACCCTGCAACCGGTGCTGGCGCAGATGGGCCGCAACATCGTTCATTGCGGTGAAGTCGGCACCGGGCAAATCGCCAAGATCTGCAACAACCTGCTGCTGGCGATTTCCATGGTCGGCGTCAGTGAAGCCATGGCGTTGGGCGATGCCCTCGGCATCGACACCACCGTGCTGGCGGGAATCATCAACAGTTCCACCGGGCGTTGCTGGAGTTCGGAGATGTACAACCCGTGGCCCGGCATCGTCGAAACGGCACCGGCCTCGCGCGGTTATACCGGTGGTTTCGGTGCCGAACTGATGCTCAAGGATCTGGGGCTGGCCACTGAGGCGGCACGTCAGGCGCACCAACCGGTGGTGCTCGGCGCGGTGGCCCAGCAGTTGTATCAGGCGATGAGCCAGCGTGGGGAGGGTGGCAAGGACTTCTCGGCGATCATCAACAGCTATCGCAAACCCCAGTAAGAAGTTTTCCGGGGAGTGTGATTAAAGGCTTTTGTGGCGAGGGAGCTCTTGCTCCCGCTGGTTCGCGAAGCGGACCTGATGCCCGTGAACGAGGTGCGTCAGATAAAACGCAGTTGCTGATTTTACGGCTGCTTCGCAACCGAGCGGGAGCAAGCTCCCTCGCCACAAGGAATGCGTATTTACCGGGAGACCACGTCGGGTGGTCTCCCGGTTTTTTGCATCAGGCAAACACGAAATACTTGCGCACGGTTTCAACCACTTCCCACGTGCCTTTCATCCCCGGCTCAATGACGAAAATATCACCGGCACGCAGATGGATCGGCTCTTTGCCTTCCGGGGTGATGATGCAATACCCCTCGCGGAAATCGCAGTATTCCCACTTCACGTATTCCACATACCACTTGCCCGGCGTGCAGATCCAGGTGCCCATGATCTTGCTGCCGTCTTCGCTGGTGTAGGCGTTGAGGTTGACGGTGTGCGGGTCGCCTTCGAGTTTTTCCCATTTGCAGGCGTCGAGCACCGGCAGCGGATGAGTGTCGCGAAGAACGGTAATAGGTGCGGTCATGTGGACTCCGGGGCAGTGGATTAGAGAACTGAAGCCGCACCCTATAGCGCCCCGCACTCGGTCAGTTGTCTGTGCTCGACACTCAGTTACCCAGAAGCGCTGTGCCGATTTGCCTGATCGGCTTCTAAATCCTCAATACGCATTATCTAAGGGCTAGGTTGAAAGTTATGAAGTTATAACTGTTTTCTTATCCGGTTTTTATTATTGGTACGTCTGTACTGTCAGCCAGAAGTTAATACTTTCGAGCCCCTCTCTATTTAGCCGGCGATACAGTGTGCACCCCACCATACGCAGCCTTTGTTAAGTAAATAAGTCGACAGGCATGGGGCTTCGCACCAATCGAGTGCGGTGCGCAGGCCTGTTAGGACGTCTGTCTCAAGTGGTTAAAAAACTTTGAATAGTTCGTTGACTCTCCCCTTAAGGGCAGAGTTTAGATTTCCGCCGCGTCAGAAGTTGCTGTGGGAAAAGTTACTTCTCGCATACGGAATTCATGAAGCAATCACGATATAGGGAGATAGAGATGAACAATCCATTGGAGTTGGAAAACGTCATTGTCAGCACCCGCGAGATCCTCGCGCAACTGTTGGTGATGAGCGCCGATGATATCGATGAGAACAGCAGTATCGTCGAGGATCTCAGCGCCGATTCGCTGGACATCGTCGACCTGAGCTTTCAACTGGGCCGTCAGTATGGCTGCACCTTGCCCAAAACAAGCGTGCTCGATCACGCCGTCGCTGTCTGCGGCGACGCCGGCGAGTTCCTGGCCAGCGGTCGCATCACTGAAAACGGCAAGGCCTTGCTTGAACAGAGCCTCAGCGTCTACTCCCCGGATCAACTCCAGTCCGGTATGCAACCGGCGCAGGTATTTGCCGCCACCACCGTGCGCAACTGGGCGCAACAGTGCCGCAACCTCTTCAACTATCTGCCGCAGAACTGCCCCGATTGCGGCGCTCAAAAAGCCGTGCTGAACGAACGTCAGCAAGTGGTCTGTGACGCGTGCAGTGCGCGGCTGGTGCCGGCCGACGGCGACGAGGTTTCACGCCAACTGGTGGAGCAATTTGTGGCCACTCACGTCAAAGAGACGGTGTAGGAGTTCTCATGCGGGCACGAGAAGTCTATGTGACCGGATTCGGTCTGGTGGCGCCCATGGCACTGGACGCCGCCACGTTGTTCGAGCGGATCTGCCAGAAGCAGTCCTGTGTTCGCGAACATCCACGGTTCAAGGCGCTGGGCTTCAACAACAGCGCTGCCGGGTTTATCGATGACGGCCAGTGGCAGCAGATCGCCGCGGGTTTCGGCGGCAATGCTGCGCTGCATCCACGGCAGAGTGTGCTGGCCGAGTTCGTCGCTCGACAAGCCATTCAGCATGCCGGTCTGACCCCGACAGCCTTTGCTCACACCCGCAGTGGATTGTTCCTGGGGGCCAACAAGTACTGCGCGGACAGTCACGATCTGCACCGGGCCAGTCGCTGCATGGATGAGTCCGGGCGTGTCGATCTGGATCAACTGCTGGATAACCCGGCGGCGTCGAGCGCGGTCTTCGGGCGCCGGGTCGATCAGCAGACCCAGCACCTGGCCGAGATGCTCGGTATCCGCGATCACATTTCGACCCACTCCGATGCCTGCGCCGCCGGCACCATGGCGATCGGCAGCGCCTACCGGGCGATCGAGCGCGGTGAAATCGACCTGGCCATTTGCGGTGCCGTCGAACTGATGGCCAACGAGTTGCCGTACTACATGTTCAACAGCCTGGGCGCGCTGTGCCAGGCCGACCTGCCGGCAAGCGAGCAGAGTCGACCGTTCATGCCGGACCGCTGTGGCTTCGTGATCAGCGAGGGCGCGGCCATGATCATTCTCGAATCCGCCGAGCATGCGCAACGTCGCAAAGCCGCGCCGTTGGGGCGCGTGCTGGGTTACGCGAATATGTGCGAGGCACAAAAAATGACCTCCAGCAGCCGGGACGGCAGCAAATACGAGGAATGCATGGAAGCTGCAATCGAAGACGCCGGGCTGCTCAGCAGCGCCGTGCAACACGTCAACACCCATGGCACGTCTACCCAGGCTAACGACAGCTGCGAGGCGTTGGCCTTGCAGCGGGTGTTCGGCGAGTGCCAGGAACATGTGACGTTCACTGCCAACAAATCGGCCATCGGTCATTCCCTGGCGGGCAGCGGCGCGATTGAAGCGGTGCTGTCATTGATCAGCCTGCGGGACGGCGTGCTGTTGCCGACCTTGAACTACGATCACGACCGCGCCGAATACCCCTCACTGAAGTTTCTCAGCGAGCCGGTGCGCCAGTCGATCAATGTGGTGATGTCCAATTCGTTCGGGTTCGGCGGCGTCAACAGCTCGCTGGTTCTGGGGAGGGCATGACATGAGCATTGCCGTTTTCATCCATTCTGCCGCCGTGCTGAACGCCGCCGGCAGCGAATGTGCCGACCTGCTCGGAACGCCACCTTCGCCGCAACCGCTGGCATTTGACGCGACGCGACGGGCATACCCGCTGCCGACACCGCGTCTGACCAGCGATCTGTTCGACCGCAAAATCCAGCGTAGCGTCGAACCTCAAGGCCTGCGGCTTTTGCATTGCACGGCGCGCCTGGCGCCCGCGCTGGCGGCCCTGCAACTGCCTCCGGCACGGATTGCCCTGACGGCGGCCATTCCAGAAGTCGACGCGCCAAGCCCTTGCTGGGACGCGGTGCAAGCGATCGGCGAGCAACCGCAAAAGCCACTGGCGCAACTGTTGGCCAATACACCGCCGCTGCATGCCCTGACGCTGCTCAACAGCAGCGTGATGGCCTACGTGGCCGAAGCGTTGCAATGCCACGGGCCGATGGGTGGGTTCTGTTCCCAGGAAAACGCCGGGCTCGATGCCTTGATCGAAGCCTGCCAGCAAATTGTCGAGCAACGTGCCGAAGCGGCGCTGGTGGTCAGCAGCAGTCCGAACCTGACGCCCGCCCTGTATCTGCGTGAACCCTATCAGGCAGACGAGCCGACTTATGGCGAAGGCGCCGCGGCACTGCTGCTCGGCTCGACGCCTTCGCGCACCAACCCGAAGGCCTTGCGCATTGCCGGGTTCGCCCGGGGTTACAGCGCTGATCCGCAACGGGGCGCAGCGGTTGCCCGGCGGGTGATCGACCAGGCACTGAGCCTGGAAAAACTGTGCCTCGGTGACGTCCAGCAAATCGTCGCCAATCCTGAGGATGCGCAACTGATGAGCCTGTTCGCCGACCGACCGCAGGACGTTCGCAGCACTCATGCCATGACCGGCGATCTTGGCGCCAGCGCCTTGCTGACCGAAATCGCGCTGGCCTTGCACCTTACCCACAACGCTTCGGCGACACCGGGCTATACGCTGTTGGTCAGCCATAGCCGCGCCGGTCATTGGGGCGCCTTGCTGCTGGCCAGTGAAACCATGGAGAAGCACACATGAGTGCGACACGGATTGTGATTACCGGCATGGGCGCCGTGACCGGGTTCGGTTTCGAATGGCAGACCCTCTGGGAAAAAATGCTTGGCGCCGAACATTGCGTGCGTCCATGGCAGCCCGACGGGGTGGAAGACGGCACGTTCCCGGTGCGCTACGCCGCGGCCGTGGATATGAGCCTGTTGCCTGAGGCCCTGCAGGACCACCCGGCCTGGACCGTTGCATTGGAAAAACGCAGCCGTTTTGGCTGGGTGGCCGCCACCCAAGCGGTGAAAGACAGCGGACTTGCTCCTGAACAGCTACGTGAAGCCGCCGTGCTCTGCGCTTCGGGCGCGCCCCAACACATGCTGGCCGACATGCTGTTGACCCAGGCACCGGATGGCTGCCCCCCGGGCTGGCAACACCTGATGCCCCGCGCCGGGCAGGTCAGTACCGAGGGCTCGCTGCGTCAGAGCAATGATCGACTGGCTCGGGTGATTGCCGACGGTTTGGGTTGCGAAGGCCCGGTGATCAATATCAGCAGCGCATGCGCCGGAGCCTCCCAGGCCATCGGCAATGCTTTTCAGATGATTCGTCGCGGTGAAGTGAACGTGGCGATTGCCGGCGGCGCCGATTCGGTGCTGAACCTCGACACCATGGCCGCGCTGTACCTGCTCGGCGCGGCATCGAGCGAACAGCGCTGGGGTGTCGATTTGTGCCGGCCATTCGACCGTGATCGCAGTGGCCTGATTGCCGGCGAGGGCGGTGGTTTCTTGGTACTGGAAAGCCTTGAGCATGCGTTGGCACGAGGAGCGACGCCGTATGCCGAAGTGCTCGGTTTCGGCAGCAGCCTGGACGCCTACAAAGTCACCGCCCCGCAACCCGAAGGTCGGGGTGCGGCGCTGGCGATGCAAGCCGCGCTGGACGACGCCGGCCTGCGTGCGCAACAGATCGATCTGATCAACGCCCACGGCACCTCGACGCCGCTCAATGACGTCGCCGAAACCCTGGCGATCAAAAGTGTGTTCGCCGAGCACAAGCACTACCGTTCCCTGGCCATCAGCGCCAACAAGTCGCAGTTCGGGCATTTGATTGCCGCTGCTGGCGCACCCGAATGCATGGTCACCGCGCTGGCGTGCCTGAACGATCTGGTCACGCCGACAGTGAACCTGCATGAGGTCGATGAGCAATGCGACCTGGACTATTGCGTCGGGCAAGCGGTCAGCCGCCGGGTGGATTTTGCCTTGAGCAACTCCTTCGGTTTTGGCGGCCTCAACACTTCGCTGGCCTTGGGCAAATATCGGGAGCACGGACAATGACGGGCGCTACTGTGCGCGTTGCCATCGCCGGCAGCGGTTGCGTATTACCCAGCGGCTGGGGCGTGCAACGCTTTTGGTCAGCGGCCAGTGAAGCCCGCAGCGGTATCGCTTTGCTACAGTCGAAACTGTTCCACAGTGAGCGCGTGACGGCGTTCGGGCATGTCAGTGATGAAGACCATCAAACCAGTCGCCAGGACGTGGCCCAGAACCTCCAGCGTTACTGCCCGCCGGCTGTGATCTGGGGCGTCAGCGCGGTGCGTCAGGCGTTGGTCGAAGCCGGGCTTGAACCAGGCAATGACGGGCTGCGCTACGGCCTCTATTGCTGCCAGGGCGGTTATACCCATCCGTCGTTGGCGGCCTATGGCGAGTTGCTCCACGAGTGCCGCGATGAGTCCGGTGCCGACATGCGGCGCCTTGCTCAACGGGTGTTGCGGGAGCGCGCGCTCGACCCGTTCCTGGTGCTCAAGAGCCTGAGCAACGGCTTGCTCGGGGTTGTCAGTCTGGCGCTGAAACTGGAGTGCGAATGCAACGCCTACATGCAAGGCGTGGCCGGCAATCTGGCGGCGTTGCGCGAGGCATGCGCGGCGTTGCAAAGCGGTCGTATCGATGCGGCGATTGTGGTCGGCGCCGGCAGTGAACTCGATCCGTTGGCGCTGGCCGCACTGGCCGAGGCTGGCGTGATCAGCACCGACGGTTCGCAAACCTTGCGTGCATTCGATCGCCAAGGCACGGGTGGGATTGCCGGTGAAGGCGCGGCGGCATTGATTTTGCGCCGGGCCGACGATCTACCGGATGGGCCGCAGACCTGCCTGTCGGGACTCACCGCCCATCCACGACTGGGGTCGTTGAACCTGCCGGACAAGCAGGTCGATCTGCTGGTCAGCAGCGCCAGTGGCGATCCGCACAAGGACACCGACCTGGCACGGACGCTGGCCCGCGCCGGTGCCTCGCATATCACCAGTAGCGTGCCGGTGACCGGCATTCTCAGCGGCGCGCCGAGCCTGGTCGACCTGATTCTGTCCCGTCATGCACTGCAGGCCCAGCGTGTGCCGCCGATCATCGGGTTGCAGCAACCGGTGGAACCGCAGCTGCCGTTTGTGCTCGGTGAAGGCCGGGACGCGGTGCTGCGCGACTGCCTGATTATCAACCGTGACGACAACGGTTTCAGCGCCTGTTACCAGCTCGACTATCAGGCGGCCGGTCAGCCGTTTTGAACGTAATGAATCGCTTCTATTTTCTGATCAAGGGATATGACTTTTATGGATTACCGCGATTACGTACGACCTAAATTCGTTGAATTGATGCAGGCCCTGGGCCTGGAATGCCAGTTCCACCGGGCGCTGGGCAGCAAGCTGTTTCACCTCGACAAACAAGGCGCAGAGGTGACCGTCACCGACTTTCTGGGCGGTTACGGTGCGGCGTTGTTTGGCCACAATGACCCGCAGTTCGTCGACCAACTCTGCGGCCTGTTGCGCGCCGATGTGCCGTTCAATGCGCAGATGTCCGTGCGTGGCGCCGCCGGTATGCTGGGCCGCGAACTCAGCGAGGCGTTCAATCGGGAGTTGAACAACAACGAGCGCTACATTTCGACCTTCTCCAACAGTGGCGCCGAGTCGGTGGAAATCGCCGTCAAGCATGCCGAATACCGCCGTCAGAAAACCTTGCAGAAGCAGTTCGACGAACGGGATTTCGCCCTGGCCAACCTGACCGCCAGCGACAAGGCCTATGTCGAACTGGACGTTGATGACCTCGACCTGCCGGCCGGATTACTGCCGGAAAATCTGTCTTACGTGACCGTGCGCCAAGTGGTGGAAGCGGTGCGTCAACACAACCTCGCGCAGTTGCATGTCGAGCCGGTATTCGTCGCCCTTCGCGGCAGCTTTCACGGCAAACTGGTGAACACCGTCCAGCTGACGTACGGCAAACAGTACCGTCAGCCGTTCGCCCGTTTTGGCCTTAACGTCGAGTTCATCGATCCGCAGCAACCCCAGCAGCTCTTGGATTTGCCGGCCCGCCACACGCGGCATTGGCTCAGCCTTGAGTGGAGCGGCGAGACCTTGCAGGTACGTCGTGAAGCTTTCAGCGCGATCACGGCGGTGTTGCTCGAACCGATCCAGGGCGAGGGCGGCATCAACGAGTTCGCCAACGAGTTCTACCTGGGCCTGCGTCGCCTGTGCAACGAGCAGCAATGCCCGCTGATCATCGACGAAGTGCAATCGGGTTTCGGCCGCACCGGCACTTTGCTCGGCGCCAGCCATTTCAACTTGCAGGGCGATTACTACTGCCTGTCCAAAGCGTTGGGCGGTGGCCTGATGAAAATTGCCGCGACGGTCATCCGTGCCAGCCACTACGAAAACGATTTCAGCTACATCCACAGCTCGACCTTCGCCGAAGACGATGCCTCGTGCCATATCGCCCTGTCGGCATTGCGCCGCTTGTTTGCCAACGACAGCGCGATGCTCAAGGAGGTGAACAGGAAAGGCGAATACCTCAAGTCGTCATTGCTCGAACTCAAAGCCGCGTACCCGGACGTGATTGCCGACGTGCGTGGTCGAGGGTTGCTGCTGGGGTTCGAACTGCACGACCTGACCGGCACCAGTTCGCTGGTGCAGGCGTCGGCGCAGTACAACGATGCGCTGGGTTACATCATTGCCGGCTACCTGCTGCAATTCGAATCGCTGCGGGTCGCGCCGTCGGGCAGCAACGCCAACGTGATTCGCCTGGAGCCGCCGGTGTGCATCACCTTCGAGGAAATCGACGGCTTGATCGGCTCGTTGCAAAAGGTCTGCGACATGCTGCGTCGCCGCGATGCCTTCCCGTTGGCGGCGGGTGTTTGCGCCGACAGCATCCCCGAAGTACCGGCCCGCGAGGTGAGCTTCAAGGAACCTGAAAACCTCCCAAAGCCTGACGAGAACGTTCGCGTGGTGGCGCGCGTGGCGTTCATCAATCACCTGATCGATTCCGACATGCTCAGTGATGTTGACCCGTCGCTGTCGACCCTCAGCGCCGAACAGAAGCGCGAGTTCATCAAGCGTATGGCCCCGGAGCGGCGTGCTGCGCCAATCGGCCCGGTGTTGATTCGTTCGAAACTCGGCACCGCCGTGGAATTCACCCTGTACCCGTTGTGCATGGACTCCGATGCCATGGCTGCGTACATCGCCAGTGGCGACCTGGACACCATCCGCGACGAAGTCGGTAATCGCATCCGTGATGCCCGGGCGGATGGCTACAGTGTGGCCGGTCTGGGCATGTACACCTCGATCGTCACCAACAACTGTCAGGCGCTGAAAATCCCCGACATGGCGCTGACTTCCGGCAATGCGCTGACCATCGGCATGGGCCTGGAAGCGATCGAGCAAGGCTGCAAGCAGCAAGGCCTGGAAATGAGCCAACAGACGGCGGCGGTGGTCGGCGCGGCGGGCAACATTGCTTCGACTTACGCTTCGTTGCTGTCCACCAGTGTCGAACACCTGATCCTCATCGGCAGCGGTCGCGACGGCTCACTGCGGCGCCTGGAGAAGACCGCCCAGCTGATTTACGCCGAGGCCGCCCGCGCGATTCTCAAAGGTGTCGCCGAGCACGACCGCCTCGCCAGCCGCTTGCAGAAACTCGACGGCATCGACGCGTTGTTGCAGGCCCACGGTGCTGGCGCGGACCTCGGTTTGCGAGTGCAGCGTCTGGTCGAAGAGCGCCTGGGTGCGAATGCGTTCATCACGGTCAGCAATGACCTTGAGGTGCTGAAACAGGCGCGCATCGTGCTCTGTGCGGCGAATGCCCCTCAACCGTTTCTCGGTGCCGATCACTTCGCCGAAAACAGCGTGATCTGCGACATCGCGGTGCCGCTGAACGTCGATCAGAACCTCTCCAGTCAACGGGCCGACGTGTTGTACATGCACGGCGGGATTGTCCAGACACCGTTGGGCGATGGCCTGATTCGTAACGTGCGCGCCTACCTCAAGGAAGGCCAGTTGTATGCCTGCATGGCGGAGTCGGTGTTGATGGGGTTGTCCGGGATGAAACAGCACTACTCCTACGGCGATATCAGCCGCGAGCAAGTGCAGCAGATTCGTGCCCTGGCCGCGACCCACGGCTTCAGCCTCGCGCAGTTCAAGACTGACAACTCACTCTAAGGAACGGTCATGCCGAATAAAGTAGCAGTGGTGACCGGTGGCAGTCGTGGTATCGGCCGGGCGATTGTCCTGACCCTGGCCGGCGCGGGCTATCAGATTGCATTCAGTTATGTACGCGACGAAGTGGCCGCCATGTCCTTGCGCGACGAGGTTCAGGCACTGGGCCTCGAGTGCCTGGCGCTGCAATGCGATGTCAGCAGCGGCGACAGCATCAAAGGCTTTTTCGAACGGGTCGACGAGCATTTCCAGCGCGTCGATCTGCTGGTCAACAACGCTGGCATCACCCGTGACGGGTTGCTGGCGACGATGCCGAGCCGCGACATCGTCGAGGTGATCCAGACCAACCTGATCGGCACCTTGCTCTGCTGTCAGCAAGTGGTGCCGGGCATGATGCGCCAGCGCAGCGGTTGCATCGTCAACATCAGCTCGGTGGCAGCGCAGAAACCCGGCAAGGGGCAAAGCAACTATGCCGCGGCCAAGGGCGGTGTCGAAGCGCTGACCCGTGCCCTGGCAGTGGAACTGGCGCCGCGCAACATTCGGGTGAATGCGGTGGCGCCGGGCATCGTCAACACCGAAATGAGCACGGCGCTGATCGGCAGTCAGGAACAGGAAATCCAGTCACGGTTGCTGATCAAGCGTTACGCCGAACCCCATGAGATAGCCGAGGCGGTGCTGTACATCGCCGATCGCGGTTTGTACCTGACGGGTGAGGTCCTGCCGGTCAACGGCGGGTTGAAGATGCCATGAGCCGGACCATTCTGATTACCGGTGCCGCCAAAGGCATCGGCCGGGCGGTGGCAGAGAATTTTGCCGCCGACGCCGGGCACCGCTTAATTCTGCTGGATCTGGATTTACCGGAACTGCAACGCTGGGTCGACGAGCAACACGGGCAGATCAAGGCCCGTGTCGAAACCCATTCGGCGAACATTGCCGACCTGGAGGGCATGGAAGCCTTCTTCAAAATGCTCGCCAAACAGGTGGACTACGTCGATGTGCTGGTCAACAGCGCCGGTATCTGCAACGAGAACGAACCGGAAGATTTGCACAACTGGCACAAGGTGATTTCGGTCAACCTCAACGGTACGTTCTACGTCACTTCTTTGTGCCTGCCGTTGATGCCGGACCGCGGGCGGATCATCAACATGTCGTCGATCCTCGGCCGCGCCGGCAAGGTCCGCAACACCGCGTACTGCGCTTCCAAACACGGCATCGTCGGCATGACCAAAGCCCTGGCGCTGGACCTGGCACCACGGTTGATCACCGTCAACGCGATTCTGCCCGCATGGATCGACACGCCCATGCTGCAAGGTGAACTGGCGGCGCAAGCGGCCATTGCCGGGCTGACCCAGGAACAGATCCTGCGCAACGCCAAGAAAAAACTGCCGATGCGCCGCTTCATTCAAAGCGAAGAAGTCGCGGCGATGGTGCGTTACCTGGCCAGCCCCGAAGCGGGCGGGGTGACTGCGCAGAGCCTGGTGATCGACGGCGGTGTCGGGTTGGGAATGTAACCATGCCGGGATCACACATTAACCGTGCCGCGTGGGCGGTATTGGCCTGCATGGTCGCGCCGCCGGCGCTGGCTGAATTGACGGTCGACGACCTCAAGCCGGATTACGCCGACGCCGAGGTCGGCGTCGCCACCGCGTTGCGCCTGCACGGTGACGACCAGATCACCCAGAAGGCGATGTATTTCAAGGCCAACCTGGAAGACAACTGGGACGGTGGTTACTACAAGGCCAAGGGCCGGGTGCGTTACGACGCCCGCTACGACGGCAACAATCCGTACAGCGAACGGGCGCGGGACAAATACCGCTTCGACGCCGACTGGCGGCATTTGTACTGGGGCCAGTCGGTGGGCGACGGCGAGGTGACTGTCGGCTGGCAGCAAGTGGTCTGGGGCCGTGCCGATGAGTTGCGGGTGCTCGACCAGATCAACCCGGTGGACTATCGCGATGGCCTGACTCCGCTGCTGGAAGACAGCCGGATCGCGGTGCCCATGGTGCGGTTTGCGCAACCGGTGGGCGAGTGGGAACTGGAGGCGCTGTGGGTCACCGACTTTGTGAAAAACCAGCCGCCGGTGGCGGGCAGCGAGTTCGACGCACCGTTATTTGCCGCGCCGGATCCTCAGTATTTCCTGCTCGATTCCAAACCCGGCTACGACGGTGACAAGGGCTTTTCGTATGGCCTGAGCGCCAACGGCCGCATCGGTTCGGTGGACACCAGTTTCGTCGCACTGAACGCGCGCCAGCAGGACCCGGTGTACGCCGTCGAAGGCCTGGCCGATGACGGCCGCACGCGACTGGAGCGCCAGTTTCCCCGTTACACCATGGGCGGCGCGGGGCTGGCGATCGACGCCGGTCACAGCATCGTGGTGCGCAGCGAAATTGCCTGGTTCGACAACTGGCGGGTGACCAATCCGACCCGCGCTTACGGCGCCGACAGCACCTCGATGGTCAAGTCGTTGCTGGGCGTCGACTACTTGCTGCGTGACTGGCTGATTTCCGTGCAGTGGCAGCAACAGCAATTGCTCGACTGGCAGGACGGCATGCTGCAAGACAAGCGCGAGCACCTGTTCACCTTATCCGCCGAGGGCACCCATTGGCAGGACCGACTCAAGAGCCGGCTGGTGGTCGCCGCCTCGCCACCGTTTAACGACGATGCGCTGTTGCAAGGCATCTTCACTTACAAACCGGTGGACTGGATCAAGCTCGGGCTGGAAGTGGATGTGTTCTTCGGCAAGCCCGACAAGCCCTTCGGCGAGTACGACAACCGCGACCAAGTGCGGCTGTCCGCCGGTTACCTGTTTTAACCCTATGACGCCTGCGTGCCCCTGGCGCATGGGCTCGACCATACTCATCTGACGAAAAGGGAAGTTCCCATGTTGCCGCTATTCAAAACTCTGACCGCCGCCGCATTGATCCTGAGCGGCGCTTGCGCCACCGCCGCCGACGGCAAGAATGCCGATGAAATCATCCGCCAGGTGCGGGATCGAAACGACGGCAAAAGCTTCATGTCCCAAGTGTCGCTGATCCTCCACGACAAAAAGGGCAATACCCGGGTTCGCGAGTTCACTTACCTGCAAAAGGATTACCCGGACAGCGACAAATTCAGCATGTATTTCTCCGCCCCCACTGACGTGCGCGACGTGGCTTTTCATATCGAAAACCCCCACGAAACCCTGGGTCAGGAAGACAGCCAGTGGATGTACTTGCCGGTCAGCCGCCAGACGCGGCGGATCTCCACCACCGACAAGCGCGGCTCGTTCATGGGCAGCGAGTACTCCTACGCCGACCTGGACAAGATCAGGGTCAAGGATTACACCCAGACGCTGGTCGGCGAAGAACAGGTCAAGGGCCGCGACTGCTACGTGATCGAGCGTGAACCGGCGTCGCCCGAGGTGCTGGCCAAGACTGGCTACAACAAGCTGAAAGTGTGGATCGACAAGCAGAATTTCCTGGTCATGCGTCAGGACTTCTTCGACGTCAAAGGCGTGCTGGTCAAGCAGATGCGCACGCAAAAGGTCGACACCATCGACTCGATCGACAGCATCGTGTTGAGCGAAACCGAACACTTCATCGACGGCACGCGTTCAGAGATGCGCTTCAACCACCTGCAATACAACGTGCAACTGGAAGACCGTTTGTTCACCCAGACCGCCATCAAGCGCGGGCTGAAAACCGGCGACGTGCCGGACTTTGCCGTGTCTGCCCGCTAAGCACCGATCCCGACGACCCTGGAACGCATGATCATGGAAAGATACCTGAACTTCGTCGAGCGCTATGCGCGGGCGATCGTTTTCCTGCTGGTGGCGGTCACGGCGTATTTCACCTATACGCTGGGCTCGCTGATCTCCGACACCAACCCTTACTTGCTCAAGGAAACCCATCCGGCGCGCAAGACCATCATCGACTTGCAAAGCGAATTCACCGGCACGTTTGACTCGGTGATGGTGGCAATCAACAACCCGCAGACGGTGTTCAACAAGCCGACCCTCAACGCACTGTTTTCGATGTCGCAATCGGTGCGCAAGATGATCCTGGCCAACGACGCCGACAAGGCGCAGTTGACGCAAATCGTTGCGAAGCACCCAGACGACAGTCGTGCGCAGTTATTGGCGCGGGACATTCTGGAGAACGGTTTTTCCCAGAACGACTACGCCCAGGCCAAGGCCCTGCGTGATTACGCCCAGAGCCAGAACTGGGATGCCCATGATCAGTTGTTCCTGACATTTCTCGCCGAGCGAATCAACCCGATCCGTGAAATGGCGTCGATGGGCGACCTGGAAAACATCGTGCTGACCGGCGATGGCGAGTTGCTGATCCACAAGACCCTCAACGCCTACGACATGGACCCGGCGCTGGTCGAGTCGCAGATCATGGGCAACGAGCTGATGGTCGACGGGGTCGTCTCCAAGGACAAGAAAATCGCGGTGCTGGTGGCCGAGCTGGGCACCAAGCAAGACGACGCCCAGGCGCAACTGCGCGCCTACCAGATCGTGCGCGGCATTGTCGCGGACTATCAAGCAGCGCACCCGGAGTTCAAGGATGAGATCTTCATTGCCGGCATGCCGATCTTCATCGCGGCCCAGCAGGAGATCATCGACCATGACCTGGCGGTGCTGTTCCCGATTGTCTTTTTGTTGATCACCCTGCTGTTGATTTTCTTCTTCCGCAAACCGCTGGGCGTGCTGTTGCCGCTGTTCAATATTCTGTTCTGCACCATCTGGACACTGGGCCTGATGGCTATGTTGCGGGTGCCGTTCGACTTGCTGACCAGTGTCCTGCCGGTGTTTCTGTTCACCATTTGCTGCTCGGATGCGATCCATGTGATGGCCGAGTATTACGAGCAGAAAAACGCCGGTAAAAGTAACCGTGAAGCCAATCGCGAGACGCAACGGCTGATGGTGGTGCCGGTGGTGTTGACGACGGTGACTACCATCGCCACCTTCATGATTTCCACGACCAACAACATCGTCAGCATCCGCAATTTCGGCGTATTCATGTCCATCGGCCTGACGGCGGCGCTGATTATTTCACTGTTGCTGATTCCGGCCTGGATTTCGATCTGGGGCAAGGACCAGACTCCGAAAACCCTCGCTGCCGTGCACAAGGAATCGATCATTTCGCGTTATCTGGTGGCGTTCTGCGCGCGGTTGATCCAGTGGCGCAAACCGATCTTGATCGTGACGCTGCCCTTGCTGATCTTGATGACGGTGTTCACCTTTCGCGTCGATATCGAAGACTCGGGCATCGCCTACTTCAAGCCCGAGAGCCATATTCGCGTTTCGGACGAGTTCATCAACCAAGCCGGGGTTGCGGGCACGGCACCGGGCTGGATCGCCATCGACAGCAAAGAACCGCGCGGCGTGCTGACCACTGAAGTGGTGCAGTTCATCGACAAGCTCGACCACTTCATCAAGCAGCAACCGCACGTCAGTTACGGCTATTCCCTGGCGACTTACGTCAAGCGCATGAACCTGGTGCTCAACGATATGAACCCCGACTACTTGCGCGTGCCCCAGGCGCTGGAGCAGGTGACGTCGGTCAATGATGAGGGGCAGGTCGAGCGGTTCGAGGTGCCGGGCAATTCACTGATCGAGCAACACGTGATGCTGTTCGAGAACGGCGGCGGCTCGGACCTCAATAACGTGCTCAATGCCGACTATTCCAAGGCGTTGACGCTGTACACCATGACGTCGTCGGTGGCCAGCGACTACCAGGCCATGCTGGATCAGCTCGATGCCTGGTTGCTGGTGAACAAACCGGCCAATCTCGAAGTGACGCACGCCGGCACGCCGTTGATCTGGACCGGCGTGTTGCAGGAAATCACCCAGGGCCAGGTCTTGAGTTTTTCCCTGGCGTTGCTGGTGGTCACGCTGATGATGATGTATTGGCTCAAGTCGGTACGGTTGGGCGTACTCGGCATGCTGACCCTGTTGACCACCTCAGTGACAGTCTATGGCTTCATGTTCCTGTTCGGCATCGAGCTGAACATCGGTACGACGCTGGTGACCTTCCTGGTGGTGGGTGTGGTCGATTACGCGGTGCACCTGCTGTCACGGATCAAACTGTTGGTGCAGCAAGGCATTCATATCGACGCGGCCATTTTGCAGGCGATGCACAGCGTCGGCCGTTCGACCGTGGTCAACGTGGTGATTTTCTCCGTGGGATTCATGGCGCTGCTGTTTTCCGACTTCAAGCCGATTGTCGATTTGGGCGCACTGGTGGCGATGGCGCTGTTTTCCAGCGGTGTCATGACCATTCTGCTGGTGACGCTGGTGGCGCCGTGGTTCTTCGCCGCGATTGTTCCGGTAGCGCCGCTGCCGGAAAAAGATCGAGCCGCAGGGAAGCCCGCCTTGATCTGACCTGATGACCGGCAGCGCAGGCGCGCCAGTGACATGCGAGGGATCATCCTGTGCAGCAGGGTAGTCAGTTCAGCGTATTGCCCGGGTTTTTTTCGCCATAGCGGGCGATACGCTCGAACTGACATTCATCTCGGGCATCGTTGAGGTTGTTTTCGAATTCTTCGAGGCCGTTGTGCAGTTGCTGTAGAGCGCCGATCTGGGAGACCAGCTCGGCCTTTTTTTCGGCGATCGCTTTTTGCGCCATGTCCCACGGGAATTCGTCACCTTGGTAGTTGTTCAACATCAACCGCAGCTCTTTGAGCTTGAAACCCAGTTGCTGGGCGCACTTGATGAACGTCAACACCTCGACACTCTGCTGGCTGTAGATACGGTATTTGCCTTCACGCTTGGGCTCGGGCAATAGGCCGATTTCTTCGTAATGGCGAATGCTTTTGACTGTGGTGCCCGACAGCTGGGCGGCTTTGCCGATATACATAAAGATCCGTCTCGATGATCAAACAGGGCGTAGCGCGACCAGACCTCATGCCTGATCGGAGCGAATAATATAGTGAATAACATTCAATGGTTGCAGCGGCGTGTAAATGACGCGCACAGCCGACGAACGACCGCTTGAGAGGGGGACGTGAGGACGGGCTGACGGCGAGGGTGCGCCGTCAGCAGGCAGCGGAGGGTGCGTCAGCTACCGGCGGTAACCCGGGCCTGTTCGAGCCAGGCGTCACGCTGGGTCGACTTCGAACCCAGGATCGGCCCGAAAGTCAGGGTCTTCAACGGCTTGATGCCGCAGAACTCCAGGGTTGTCTTGCGCATCTGGTGCAGGCCGGGCATGTGATAGACCCATTTGTAATACCAGGGCGGCGTGTCCATGGTCACCAGCAGATGCGCGGTCCGGCCCTTGAGCAGTTTGTCGGGGAAGGCCTTGCCCTCACGGTATTTGAAAGCAAAACCGGGCAGGAAAATGCGGTCGAGAAAGCCCTTCATCAACGCCGGTATGCCGCCCCACCAGATCGGATAAACGAACGTCAGGTGTTCGGCCCAGGTGATATCGGCCTGGGCTTGCAACAGGTCCGGCTCCAGCGGCTGGATAGTGTTATAGCCATGGTGCAAGACCGGATCAAAGTCCAGCGCATCCAGACGCAGCAGGCGCACGTCATGTCCGGCATCCTTGGCGGCCTGGACGTAAGTTTCGCTCAACGCCCCGCAGAAACTGTCGGTGGAGGGGTGGCCCAGAATCACGAGCATTCGTTTGCTCATCGCGTGTACTCCTGAAATGAAGCCCGCAGCATAGAGTCTGCCCCTTACGGTAGAGTCAAGGCGTTCCCGGCGTCAGTGCCTCCAGCAAGGCCCGGGCGTAACCGGGCAGGCTGTCGACGTCACGGGCACAGATTTTCAGGGTGCGGTTGGCCCAGTCTTCGGGAAGAGCGCGGGTCGTGACCCCTTGTACCTGTGGCCAGCGCTCGATGGCCACCCGCGGCACGATGGCCAGTCCTGCACCGCGCGCAACCATGCGAATGACCCCGTCGAAGCCGTCGGCACGAATGCGGATCGGCATGCGCTGGCCAATGTGCAGGGCCTGTTCTTCCACGTGGATGGCCAAGGCACTGCTGGCGCCCAGGGCCACATAGTCGTGGTTCAAGGTGTCGGCGAAGGTCAGTGATGGCTGGTCGGCCAAGGGATGATCAGGAGGCAGAATCAACACCAGCGGGTCCTCGCGAAACGGCCGGGTGTGCAGGTCATCGGTGTCCACCGCGTCGGACACGATGCCGAGGTCTGCCGCCCCTTGGCGCAACGCATGGGTGATGCGGGCGCTGGGCAATTCTTGAAGGTCGATGTCGAGGTTCGGATGCTCGCGCAGAAAGTCGGCGAGCAACTCCGGCAGGTATTCGGTGATCGCGGTGGTGTTGCACAGCAATCGCACCTGACCTTTGACGCCCTTGGCGTATTCGGCCAGATCCTGCTGCAGGCGCTCGGCTTGTTGCAGCAGGGCACGGGCGTGTTTCGCCAGGGCTTTGCCGGCCGGGGTGGGTGTGACACCGCGCCGGCCACGCTCAAGGAAGTCGATGCCGAGGGAGGATTCCATGGCCCGGATTCGGGCGCTGGCCGCTGCCAGGGATAAGTGGCTGCGGGCGGCACCGGCGGTGATGTTGCCAGTGTCGAGGATGTTCAGGTAGAGGCGCAGGTCGGTCAGGTCGAAGTGCATGGCAGCAACCTCTAAATATGTGTTGCCTGGAAGGGCGCTTTCGCGAGCAGGCTCGCTCCCACATTGGGAAATGCGTTTTAACTGTGGGGGCGAGCC